>JAKUUF010000114.1 GCA_022448705.1 SAR324 cluster bacterium
CATAAGCTAGGGAAACTCCTATAATCCCTCCACCAACTACAATAATATTTGCTGATTTCATTTTTTAGTTGTTTTGGGTTTCTCTAATCATAGAAAAAATAGTTTTCTGATTGACATAATACTGTGTAGAAAGAGAAAAATAAATATACTGTTATTTTGGTTTTGGAATTAAAATCTTCCTAAATCGAAATCTAGGTCCATTTAACAAAAGACTAAAACATCAAGATTAGCCATCATTTCAGTACAACTTGATTAGAAAAATTAAGCTGCCTACTTTTTCAGATTGATAAAACTTAAAAATTCACTGGGAACAAAAAATTTAAGAATAGCTTATTTTGTCGTGAAGTTTACTTGTAGAAGTGATATAATCCCAAGATTTGTTTAACGATTCACCCTAACAGGAGTTAATTAAATGTTTCCTTTTATTTCAGTCGCATATGCCCAATCTGCTGACGCAGGGTCCGGAAGTGCTTTTTTCCAATTTATACCGCTAATTTTAATCCTGGGAGTATTCTGGTTTTTGATAATCCGTCCTCAGCAAAAAAAACAGAAAGAACACCAGAGAATGGTGGACAGTCTGCGTAAGGGTGACAAGGTTGTCACAAACGGTGGAATATTTGGAACTATCGTCAAGGTGGGAGATGACAGGCTAACCTTGGAGATTGCCAGCAAGATCCAAATTCAGTTAGAGCGACACCAGGTTGCGCGAATGGATAAAAAAACTGGAGTGAACAAAGATGATGATGACGAGGAAAAAGAAGAGATAGAAGAAAAAAAAGAAAAGAAATAGAAGCAACTAGATTAACATAATACTTAATAAGAACCATAATTTTATGAAAAAGTTGTTTTGCTTTAGTGGTTTAAATTTTTTAACTCAATTCCTCTAATTTATTTTGTATTTCCTGTCCAATCTGGTACTAAGCATATTTTAAACAAAAATCATGGATATTAAACTGAAAGGGGCCATCATCCTGATCGTGCTGCTTGGGGCCCTTTATTATGCATTCCCAACATACAGGGCATATCAAACGGGAGTCGACCCGCAGACTGTTGAAAATAAGGTCAATCTTGGACTTGATTTACAGGGAGGAATGTACCTCGACATTGAAATCAAAGCTGACGATGCAGTCAAAGAAATTCTTCGAAGGACTGCGGAAGAGCTGGAGGACCTCATGATTGATGAACAGGTTGATTTTGTTGAAGTGCGCCAAACTTCAGATTCACTGATTGTTGAGATGGAATCAGGCAGAAAAGTTCAATTGGACCAGGCACCATACGATCGTTTTCTTGTGCAGTTTGACCAAAGTGATCAGGGTGATCTTACTTTTCTTAAACTGAGGTCAGAAGAGGCGGAGCTTATTAAGGAAAACGCTGTCAGTCAGGCTCTGGAAGTATTGCGGAACCGTATTGACAGCCTTGGTATAAGTGAGCCCTCACTGCAGCAGCAGGGCGTTAACAATATAGTGATTCAGCTTCCAGGCTTAAAAGACAGAGATCGTGCCATAGAATTGATTGGTCCGCAGGCAGTTTTGCAGTTTCAACTTGTCAACAATAATGCCACTCCAGACAGCTATAACAGACTTACTGAAGTTGTTAAATATGAAGAAATCTGGGATAAAGTAACAAACAAACTTATTTCCAAACGGCCTTATGTGCTGGAGAAAAAGATCCTGATGACAGGAGAGTTTATCAGGGACGCTCGAGTCAGGATCGACTCTCAGGATAACAGGCCCTATGTTTCGCTTTCATTCGATTCAATCGGTGCAGATAAGTTTGCGAAAATCACTCGTCGCAACGTGGGTAGAAACATGGCAATTGTACTGGACGATAAAGTTCAGTCGGCTCCGGTGATTCGTGAAGCCATCACTGGGGGAGAAGCATCAATATCCGGACAGTTCACTGTTGAAGAAGCAGATACTCTAAAAATTGTTCTACGTTCCGGATCATTACCGGCTCCCATAGAAATCAGGGAGGAACGTACTGTTGGCGCCAGTCTGGGAGAAGATTCAGTAAATCAAGGTCTTAATTCATTGATGATCGGCAGTGTACTAGTTTTAGTGTTCATGCTTATATATTACCGCCTGGCAGGAGTTTTTGCTGTAGTAGCACTGATTTTCAATGTAATTTTAATTATATCTGTTCTTGGAGCCTTTGGGGCAACATTAACCTTGCCGGGCATGGCGGGGATTGTGTTGACCATCGGCATGGCTGTTGACGCGAATGTATTAATTTTCCAGCGCATCAGGGAAGAAATCAAACGGACTGAAAACCCAAGAGCTGCAATACAGGAAGGCTTTGGAAAAGCTTTCCGAACTATTCTGGATGCAAATGTTACTACACTTTTTGCTGCTCTTGCTCTGCTGCAATTTGGCACAGGTCCCATCAAAGGTTTTGCTGTAACTCTTTCCATTGGGATAATTGCAAGCATGTTTACAGCAATAATGGTGACTCGATTCTTTTTTGATTTTGTTTATTTGAGAAGGACAAAATTACGTTCTCTAAGCATTTGATTGATGCTAAGACTTTTCTTCAGTTTACAGGGAGACAATGCAGTTTCTTAATTTTAAAGAAGGACAATTTATAAATTTCCTCGCTTTTCGCCGTATTGCAGCAATTATTTCAGCTGTTCTCATACTGGCAGGAATAGGATCGGTAACGGTACATAAAGGTTTAAAATACGGGATCGATTTCAGAGGAGGAACTAATGTACAGATTCAGTTTACAACTCAGCCCAACCTGGACCAGCTTCGGAAATTGTTTGCTGAGCAAGGTATGAAAAATGTTGTCCTTCAGACATTTGGTGACCTTGCTGATAAGGAAATATTACTTGGGCTTCCAATTGACAGCCCACTGGGAACAGGCGAGCATTTAACTACAGAATTAGGGAATATACTTCTGACTCTGCATCCAGAATTCGAAATACGACGTATTGAATCAATTGGGCCTAAAGTGGGTGATGAACTGAAAATTAGCGCGGTGCAGGCGATACTGATAGCCCTGGGACTTGTTCTGCTTTACATCACCATTCGCTTTCAGTGGAGACAGGGAGTCAGTGCGATAATTGCCTTAGTTCATGACGTGTTAATTATAGTAGGTATTTTTTCCATATTGGAGAAAGAATTTACATTAACAGTAGTTGCTGCATTGCTGACTGTGGTGGGATATTCTCTGAATGATACCATTGTTGTCTTCGACCGTATTCGGGAAAATCTTGGGAAATATCGCAAGAAATCCCTTGAAGAAACAATTAATTTAAGCATTACGGAAACATTGAGCAGGACCTTAATTACTTCTGGAACCACTCTGCTGGTTGTTCTGGCCCTGTTTATACTGGGTGGTGAAATAATTCATGATTTTGCTTTTGCCTTACTGGTAGGTGTACTGATCGGAACATATTCTTCAATTTATGTGGCAAGTCCAGTGGCATTGTTTTTAATGAAATTAGTTCCAGCCGGCGGAACATCAACTGCGGCAAACTGAGTTTTATAGATGTCTGCTTCCGGAGTCCAACCGTTTGAAGCAATAGCAATTGTGGGCCTGGGCCTTATTGGAGGTTCAGTTGCTAGAGATGTGCGGCGTTTAGGACTGGCTCGGCAAATTCTTGGGTATGACAATAATGAGGAATATCACAAGGAGATCAAATCAGGGAAATTAGCTGATTACCTTTCGGACGTTCCTGACAAAAAACTTGCTCAGGCAGAGTTAGTTTTGCTGGCTGTCCCTGTAAAATCCTTTAAAGAGGTCCTTCCTGTAATTCTTCCAAATATTTCTTCGACGGCAATTTTAACAGACACAGGAAGCGTAAAATCGCCTCTTTTGAAAATGATGTGTTCTCCTGAGTATAAGAAGATTCGTTTTGTAGGAGGACATCCTATAGCCGGCTCAGAACATTTTGGTCCTGCTGCTGCACAGCAAAATTTGTTTTCCGGGAAACGCTGCATACTTACTCCGGGAGAAAAAACTGACAAGGACTGGATTCGAGTAGTTCGGAGATTTTGGGAATCACTCGGTGCTAAAGTATCTGAAATGGATGCAGAATCCCATGATCAGATGTTTGCTTCAGTCAGTCATTTACCCCATCTTCTTGCTTACGCTTGCATACAGGCAATTTCAAATACTGATACTCAGGAAGCTTTGGGACATTCCGGAGCTGGACTTAAGGATTTTTCCAGGATTGCATCTTCAAGTCCGCAAATGTGGGCAGATATTTTCCTTGAAAACCAGGAAAATCTGCTCCCGCGGGTTGCCGCCTTTAATGAAGTTTTAAAAGCGCTTGAGGAAAAAATTAAAAATAATGACAAAAAAAAATTAGTGGAACTGCTTGCTCTTTCAAAAAGTGCACGTGATCGCTGGATGGTATGACACTTGGAACATTGATGATCAGTGTTTGATCTTTTGCCAGTACATTTCAAAATCAAATAATGGAGAGTGACTGCCCTGGTGACATTCAACACAAACTGAAGCGGGGTTGTGTTCAGCTGGTTTAATTTTGCTGT
>JAKUUF010000115.1 GCA_022448705.1 SAR324 cluster bacterium
TTGACTCATCAAAATGTTCCTGTTTCATTTTCAGATTTGCTAGTTCCAGCAGTGCCCATTCCGCATCAGGTTTAAGTTCAAGAAAGCTGTTAAGCACTCTTTCAGCTTCATCAGTACTCTTAGAATCCAATAAAATGCTTATTTGCTGAACACGTGCCCATTCAAACTCTGGTGAGCTTTCCTGCGCCTTTTTAAACCAGAACAGGGCTTTTTCCGATTTTTTCATGTTTTTGAGATAAAATCCCAGTTTAGCCTTTGCTGCTGAATTGTCGGGATTTTTCTCAACAAAAGATTTCAGTATGTCTGCACCTTTTTCAAAAAGTCTGTGCGATTCATAATATGAAAGCAATTTATCAACAAGCTCTGTTTGTCCGGGAAATTTTTCCAGTCCGCGCAACAGGGTGTTTTCTCCTTTTTCAAATAAAAATTCATCCCAATACACACTGTTCAAACGATTTACTATAAATAAATTAGCCGGTGCGTTTTTCATCAACCATTCATAACGGGAAATTGCCTCTTCATTATTATCCAGCTTTTCAAGGATGAATCCTGTCTGCTGAATTGCCCAAGCGTTTTCTGGTTCGTGCTTTAAACCATCTTCAAAAAGCTCCAGTGCCAATTCCCATTTTTCCTGTGAAAAATATACAACACCAAGTCGGAAGCTGGCCCAGGGATATACAGCCTGAAGTTCAAGCGAACGTTGCAGATGTTTTTCTGCAAGGGCATACTTTTCCTGTGTCCATGCCCAGTTTCCGTAATGGGCGTGCACCCAACTGTCATCCGGAAATAATTTGAGCATATGTTTCAGTGTTTTACGCAGAGACTCCGAAATTTCCGCAGAGTTTTGCTGAACAGCCTCATCCAGCTCTTTTTCCTGCAAAACAGTATAACGACGGAGGTAAAGCTTTGATTCCGGAGAAAGTTCAACTGCCCGGAACATTGCCAGCTTGGCCTTCTTTGACTCACCCTTTCTTTGCCATAAATCTGAAATGCGCAGCCATACATCCGGATTGATGCTGTTGATTTGACTTGCGGAAATAAGGGCCTCCAGTGCCCGATCTATCATCTCCGGATCTTCAGGATCTGTCTTGCGTCCTAATATAACACCAATCAGATAGTGACTTTCAAACAGGTCCGGGTTTAAACTTCGAGCCTTTCTGGCATCTTCAAGTGCAAGTTCATGATTCTTGATCCGCCAGTGCATTTGTGCCCTGTCCAGAAAAAACAGAGGATTTTCCGGATGCCTTACTAGCTGTTCTGTGTAAAATTTTTCCGCGTCAGGATACATTCCAAGGCCCTGAAAAAGCCTGCCTTCGAGGCGGATAAGTGTTATGGATTCAGGAATATGCTGCTGCGCATCACGCAGCACTTCAAAAGTTTCAGCATAGCGATGCTTGCCTTCCAGGTATTGCGCCAGCCTGATATATCCAAGTTCATGAACAGGATTGATGCGGATAGCATTACGCATTCTTCTTTCATGATCATCGTGAGGTTTTTTTACAATTCCCTTACATCCGGCAGTAATTGATACAATTCCAAGAGCAAGCACCAGTGTCATGCAAAGGTTAAATCTGTTCATGCTCACCCTTGAAATTCAAGTTCCTGGTATGGTACATTCCAATGCGGCAGCATCGGTTCCAGCCCATAGTTTAATCCTTCGATTTGGTCGATCACAACCAGCAGCAGTTCTGTGGTTAAAACTCCATCAGGATAAACCAGAATTAACGGATAATATTCTGTATTTCCAAACTGCTTTTTGATACTTTTGTTCAAACTGGAAAGCTGAACAAGATATGAAAGCAAGTCCGGTTTTTCTCCTTCAAGCTGATCCAGCAGTTGGTCAAGAGAAATAGTATGATCCCTGTTCTCAAACAAATTGAAATATTCAACACGATCCTTGAAACAGCGAATAAATATGGGGCTGACATATCCCGGAGCACCCACCCATTCAAACTGAAAATTCCTTGGCTTGGCCGGATCATCAGCATTTTCCGGGATAACAAGTAAAAAGCTTATGGAAAGGAAAGCCAATACCCCCATTGTGCTGAGCAGGACACTCAGAAATGGGAAAAGAGTTACTCTGGGGACATGAGTGACATGTTTCATTACTTTGATGATTGAGTATTTGGGGATGAGATTTCGGTCTCTGGTATTTCTTTTTCAGGGTTCGTTTCTGCAGAATTTTCACTTTTTCCCTGGTTTCTGAGCCGGATTCCGTCTTTAACCTCAAACAATGATTCACTGAACTTCTGAATCAACGGCTGTAACCCGCTAACCTGGGCAGACAGGCTTTTGGAATGCTTTTGCACTGAATCAAGCAGGGGGGATACCTGCCGGCGCCAGTTTTCAGAAAATTCCGCCATTTGTTCCAAATGAGAGCTCACTGCATCTTCCAGCACTTCATCACCGGGACGTACATGTAAATTGGGTAGCAAATCTTCAAGGCAATATTCTTCAACACTGAGAAGCAGGTCTTCTTCACGTTTGCGCAGGGAAGAGGAAAGCATCATCACAGGGACAACCCCTACCAACGCGATAAATGTAGTGCTGAAGGCTACCGATAGACCGCTGGTGACCCCTCCAAGAGCAGAACGCATCTGGGCGTTTAAGTCTGTTCCGTCAGTGCTGCGGATAAAATCTGAAAACTCTCCGATGGACTGACCAATTCCAAACACTGTACCGATAAATCCAAGTATCGGTATTGCCCAGATAAAAACGTTTAAGAGGGTGTATCCGCTTTGCATTCGATTATGGTCAATCTCTGCCTGGTAATTAAGTATGGAAGTAATTTCTTCTTTTTTTGGAATGGCCTTAAGATGCCTTAATGTTCTGCGTACCCGCCTGAAGATAACACTGTCCTGGAATTTTTTTACTTTTTGTTCCTGCATGAACTGGCTGATTTCAAGGATTCTTTCGTCAACATTCTTCACATAAATTCCCTTTGATAAAGAATCATGCAGCAGCTGGTTTCGGAAAGCTGCGTATGCATGATGCTGCTGGCGATATTGACGCCACTTGAACAAAATCAAAAACAATGACCAGAGTATCAGTGCAAAAATTGTCTCTGAGATTCGTCCGGAAAACAGCTGCAGCAGGTATTCGTTTCTGACAACCGGCATTGGAAAAACCAGGTAGAAGATTCCAGTCAAAAACAATCCCAATATTAATGCCTTGAAGGCATCCAGATATTCCATGCCCGGCGGTTCGGCCAGATAAGCGTTGCAATTCTGGCAGTAAGCAGCATTTTCCGGATTAGAATTCCCGCACTTTAAACACTTCATTTGCTATATAATTTATGTGTATAATCGTTATGCTTGAGTGCCTGCCCTGCTTGACGACACAGCAGCAATTACTTACCATGAAGAATAACATATTCATAAAATAGTTTCATTTCCTAAAAATGATTTCCAAACGTTACAACATAAAAAACTGGACACGTCAGAACCTTAGCGACTGGTTTAAAAAAAATGAAATATCCAGCAGCAGTGTTAAATCTTTTCGTGCAGACCAGGTATTTAACTGGCTTTATCAAAAGAGAGCGGAAAGCTTTGACCAAATGCTGAATATTGGGCAGGGAACCAGGAAATTGCTTGAAGATCATTTTTACATCAGTTCACTTAAAGTTGCAGATAACCTGCAGTCAAGCGATGGTTCCATCAAATTTCGAATACTGCTGGATGACGGCAACAGTATTGAATCAGTGTTCCTGCCTCACAAGAATCATAATACCATATGTATCTCTTCCCAGGCAGGCTGTGCAATGGGCTGTGATTTCTGTATGACAGCCAAAATGGGGTTGATACGCAACCTGGATCCTTCAGAAATTATCAACCAGATTTTCACCGTTGTGAAGGAGCTCCCTGAAGAAAAGAAAATTCGTAACATAGTATTCATGGGCATGGGAGAGCCGTTTCATAATTACAATAACCTTATGCAGGCACTGGAAATTCTTACTGATGAACACGGGTTTAATTATTCACACCGACGTATCACTGTTTCCACATCAGGCCTGCTGCCAAAGATAAGACGTTTCGGACTTGAGAAAATCAAGGCTAACCTTGCGGTTTCACTTAATGGAGTGACAAACGAAGTTCGCACGAAACTGATGCCTGTCAATAAAGCATACAACCTAGAGAAACTAATAAAAACCTGCAGTGAATTTCCTCTAGAATCACGCGAGCGCATCACGTTTGAATACATTCTGATCCGTGTCCTGACTGACTCACTTCAGGATGCGAAAAGTTTGATCCGCCTGCTGCATGGCCTGAAATTCAAAATCAATTTAATCCCCTATAACAGCACGCCTGGCGGCAAATACAACGCTCCGTCTCCGGAAAAGGCACGCATGTTTCAAAAGTACCTGCTTGATCATCAGATTATAGCGCCACTCCGCATATCCAAGGGACAGGATATT
>JAKUUF010000116.1 GCA_022448705.1 SAR324 cluster bacterium
TTTAAGTCAATCAAAGAAAACCCGGCAAGAACTCCATTACTCATTGCGTTATGAACTCCTTGCTCCAAAGCCTCAGCAAACAGCGAAGGCAATTCTTCATCAGACAAATGGTTTTCGAATTCAAAACCGCCTCCTGCTTCAAGAGGTTCAAGGCTTATTTTGCAAAAGGCAAACTGCTCTTTTCCATCAAACTGCTGTTCCACTCGCACTTCGGATTCAGCTGCTTGAGTAATCGTTTCACGATATGCCACCCTTGGAGTTCCGGCTTTGCATGCAACTCTACACTCACGCTGCAGACGATCTACTAAACCTTCCAGATGAAGCTCGCCCATTCCGGAAATGATGTTTTGTCCTGTTTCATCATCTATTCTGCTCCGGAATGAAGGATCTTCCTGCATCAAGCGCTTAAGAGCTTCTTCAAGCTTATCCTGATCCAGTTTTGTTTTTGGCTCAAGAGCCTGGTCAATTACAGGTTCCGGAAACTGAGTTTTTTCCAGAACAATCTGTTGTTCCTTTGGACAGAGAGTATCACCCGTTACCAAGTCCATTCCGACTACTGCACCGATGTCTCCTGCACTTAATTCGGTGACATCTTCACGCTTGTTAGCGTGAAGCTTGACCAGATTGCCAATCCTTTCATGTTTCCGCTTGCGAGGATTGTATGTTGTTTTTCCGGACTCAAAATTTCCAGAATAAACACGAACAAAAGTCATCTGCCCGGCAAACGGATCACTGGCTACTTTAAATGCAAGTGCACACATGGGATCTGAAGCAGAAGCATCACGTTTCACCAGTTTTTTTGTTACAGGGTGATCCCCTTCCACTGGAGGGATATCAAGCGGAGAAGGCAGATAATGGATAACTGCATCAATCACCTGTTGTACCCCTTTGTTCTTAAATGCACTTCCGCAAAGCACTGGAGTGATTTGCCCATCCAGAGTCGCAGTGCGCAACACTTTTATAATTTCGCTCTGCCCAATTTTCTGTTCTTCAACAATCTTTTCCAGCAGATCGTCGTCATACAGTGAAAGCTTTTCCAGCATCTCACGTCGTTCTTCCTCTGCCTGCGGTCTTAGTGCTTCAGTAAGTTCTGCTCGTTCGAACTCCAGGCCCCATGATTCATCTTTGAATCGGAGCTCCTGCATTGCGACCAAATCGACCACACCTTCAAATTGATCTTCAGATCCAATGGGCATTTGTATTGCCACTGGGTTTGCAGAGAGCTGTTCATCAATGGAACTGACAGCTTTACTGAAATCAGCTCCTACACGGTCCATTTTATTGATAAAAGCAATGCACGGAACGTTGTAGCGCTTAGCCTGCTGCCATACCGTCTCAGACTGGGGCTGCACTCCTGCTACCGCACAGAGCACCATTACTGCTCCATCCAGCACTCTTAATGAACGTTCAACTTCCGCAGTGAAATCTACGTGTCCAGGAGTGTCAATTATATTCAGCGTATATTTCTGCTGGTCTATCTCCCATATGCAGGTAGTTGCAGCAGAGGTGATGGTAATGCCTCTTTCCTGTTCCTGCTCCATCCAGTCCATTGTGGCGGAGCCGTCATTGACCTCACCGATTTTATGAATTCGTCCGGTGTAAAATAATATGCGCTCGGTGGTTGTCGTTTTTCCGGCATCAATATGCGCCATGATGCCGATGTTGCGTCTATGCTTAAGATCAACTTTTTTTGCCACGTTGGAATATTGATTTGGGCTCTGAGAAATTTCAGCAACACCTGATCTTTTACCAACGGTAATGTGCAAAAGCTTTGTTAGCCTCAGCCATCTTGTGAGTGTCTTCTTTCTTTTTTATTGCACTGCCTTGGCTCTTTGAGGCATCAAATAATTCATTTGCCAGTTTCGCACGCAACGACAAGCCATTTCTGGAATTTGCATGTTGTATTAACCAGCGAATTGCCAGTGACTGGCTCCTGCTGTGACGCACTTCCATCGGCACCTGATACGTTGAACCACCTACACGTCTTGATTTCACCTCAACTGAAGGCATCACGTTTTCTATAGCCGCTTTAAATATTTCAAGAGAAGACATTTCAGAGTCTCGTGACGAAATCTCATCTAAAGCACCATAAAATATTTTTTCAGCAACACTTTTTTTCCCGTTCTTCATCAATGAATTGATGAACTTGCTGACAAGAATTTCTTTGAATTTTGGGTCAGGCAGTATTTCTCTTTTTATTGCAGATCTTCTTCGGGGCATATTTTAGCTAGTTATTCTTTTTTAACGCCGTATTTTGAACGTCCCTGTTTTCGTTCATCTACGCCTAATGTATCCAGTGCACCTCGAACAACATGATATCTCACTCCCGGAAGGTCTTTGACTCTACCCCCGCGAATTAACACGACCGAATGTTCTTGCAGGTTGTGGCCGATTCCCGGAATATAGCTGGTGACTTCAATTCCGTTTGTTAGCCGGACACGTGCAACCTTACGAAGAGCCGAATTAGGCTTTTTAGGTGTTGATGTGTAGACACGAACACACACACCTCTCCTTTGTGGACATCCCTGGAGTGCAGGGGTATCTTTTTTTGTTAATTTGCTTTTGCGCCTCTTTCGAACCAGCTGACTTAGAGTAGGCATTAATAAAATCTGCTTTGTAAGATTTCAGTAAATTTAAATAACCAATCCGCCAATTTAACATTGATTTGAACTCAGGTCAACACTTTAAATCATTTTTCTGCGAAAAAAATTAAGCAGTTGAAATTAATTTTTTTTGTACTATACACGCCCCTAAAAAAACAATTCCCTAAATTAATTTATGATCATATTTAATACTTTTTTGCTGGTAATGGTTCGATTTGGATTTAATTTAAGAAACCTAGTTTGGAAACATGAGTGAACATACCTATACCAACAAACTCATCCATGAAAAAAGTCCATACCTTTTTCAGCATGCACACAATCCTGTTGACTGGTATCCATGGGGCAGTGAAGCCTTTGAGAAAGCCAGAAGTGAAGATAAAATGCTGTTTGTCAGCATCGGCTATGCCACGTGTCACTGGTGCCATGTGATGGAACGCGAATCATTTGAAGACCCTGATTTAGCTGAATATCTTAACAACCATTTTGTACCGGTAAAAGTTGACCGGGAGGAACGTCCGGATGTTGACAAAATTCACATGGATGCTCTTCATGCTCTTGGACAACAGGGAGGATGGCCGCTTAACATGTTTGTAACACCAGAAGGAAAGCCGGTTACAGGTGGGACTTATTTCCCTCCGAGGCCCATGTATGGGCGCAAATCATTTGGCGAACTTCTTAGGACTTTGGTTTCAGTATGGGACAATGAACGGGATAAGATTTATACCACTGCTGATCAAATCTCATCTCATTTGCAGCAAAAAGCCGTTCTGAATGACACAGAACATCCGGAACTCACCTGGCAGGCAGAAGAACAGGCAGTAGCTCAATTTCGCAGTTCCTTTGATTCACAGTATGGTGGATTCAGCCACCAGCCTCAAAACAAATTTCCTCCCAGTATGGGATTGATGCTTTTGTTGAGGCATCATCACAGGACAGGTGATTCTTTTTCACTTGAAATGGTGGAAAAGACGCTGAAAAAAATGTATGCCGGTGGTATATATGATCAGCTTGGAGGAGGTCTGAGCCGTTACAGTACAGATTACAAATGGCTGGTTCCGCATTTTGAAAAAATGCTGTATGACAATGCACTTTTTGTCTGGGCGCTGATTGAAACTTTTCAAATTACAAAAAATCCAGTTTATGAAACTGCAGTTAGAGATGTACTTTCATACATTGAGAAAATAATGACATCATCAAATGGCGCATTTTTTTCTGCTGAAGATGCCGACAGCGAAGGAGTGGAGGGCAAATTTTATCTCTGGTCAAAAGCCGAGGTGATGGAAATTTTAGGAATTGAATCCGGAGAACTTGCCTGTACGTACTGGGATATTACGGAAAATGGAAATTTTGAAGGCAGCAGTATTCCGAACAGACCCCGCTCAGATCAGGATGTAGCAAAAGAGTTCCGGATTACTGTAGAAGAATTGCAAGATCAGCTACGGATTGTGCGCCAAAAACTTATGGCAGTTCGAACTAAAAGGATACGTCCGTTGCTGGATAACAAGGTGCTTACTTCGTGGAATGCCCTGATGATTTCTGCTTTTGCACGGGCTGCACGTGTGTTTGGTGACAGTTCATTTGAAAAAACAGCAGAACGTGCTGCTGCATTTATTTTTAAAAATTTGAAGGATGATTCAGGGAGGCTGCTCCGGCGCTGGTGTGATGGAGAGGCACGCTATCCAGCTTATCTATGTGACTACGCGCAGATGGCTGTGGCATGTCTGGACCTGTACGAAACAACTTATGATCCGGTTTGGTTCCGGA
>JAKUUF010000117.1 GCA_022448705.1 SAR324 cluster bacterium
ACGTAATCCTACATTTTTCCATGTTTTGCCTGCATCAACAGATTTGTAAACACCATCTCCAAAAGACACATCAATCCGGATGGTTGATTCACCCATTCCGGCATAAATCACGTTCGGGTCAGACTGGGCTACAGTCAAAGCTCCTACCGCAGAACTTTCCAGGAAACCGTCAGAGACATTTTCCCAAAATAACCCTCCGTCTTCTGTTTTCCAGATGCCTCCTGCTGCTGCACCAAAATAAAATACCAGTGAATTTTGTGGATCTCCGGCAACCGCAACAACTCTTCCACCTCGCGGTGGGCCAATACAGCGCCAGCGGAGAGTGTTTAAATGGGGGATCAAATTAAAATCAGATTTGGGCATATTAAATTTTTCCTGTAAGAAATTTAGTGTTTTTGGATTGTCTTAACGTCCACGCAATCTTGGATCAAGGGCGTCACGCAGCCCGTCACCTATATAGTTGACGCTGAGTACCGTCAGGGCTATGAAAAGTCCCGGCCAGATCACACGTGAAGGCGTAATCTGAATAAAATTTGCTCCATCGTAAAGCAGCCTCCCCCATGTAGGAAAATCAGGAGGGAATCCGAGTCCAAGGAAAGACAGTGCAGACTCAGTGATGATTGCGTTTGCAATGCCCAATGTGGCGGACACCATAATAGGGCTAAGAATATTAGGTAGAATGTGGCGAAAAATGATACGACTTTTTCTTGTGCCAATACTGTGAGCTGCCGTTACAAATTCACGCTCCTTAATTCCAAGTACATCACTCCTTACTATCCTTGCAGTATGCATCCAACTTGTGATACCGATAACAAAGACTATAAGCAAAAAAATTCCTGCCTCCGGACCATAAAGCGATCGTAATGTATCTCTAAAAAGTAAAATTATTACCAGCAGCAGAGGCAAAATAGGTAATGCCAGGAATAAATCAGTCAATCGCATCAGGGGACCATCGAGTGATTTTATGAATCCAGCGAGGATTCCTATCATTGTTCCTAAAAGCAGGGCAATTAACATGGCCAAAAAGCCTACAGCTAGCGAAACCTGTCCTCCAGCAAGCATTTGCGCTAGAGTGTCATGCCCAATATTGTCAGTGCCTAGCGGGTGGGATAGAGTAGGGCTCAAATTTCTTTTCTTAAAATCTATCGCGCTCGGATCTATGTTATGTATATAAGGCCCTATGAAAACAGCAAGTGTGATAAAAGCAAACACAAACATACCAGTCAGTGCACCTTTGTGTTTGCGGAACTGACGCCATACGTCACCCCAGAGAGAGCGATGCTTGGTAACGGCTTGCGGACTAAATTCTTCAGTCGTTCTGATCTCAGTCATAGCGTATTCTCGGGTCAAGGATACCGTACACCACATCTGCAATAAGGTTGAAAAGTACAATCAGTATGGCAAATAAAAATGTCAGTGTTTGCACAAGTGGTATATCAGCACCTTCAATAGCAATAATTAAAAGCTGCCCCAGTCCATTCACACGGAATATCTGCTCGGTAATAATTGCACCGCTGAATATTGTTGGAATACCAAGAGCTATCAAAGTTACTACCGGAATAAGGCTGTTTCTCAAAACATGAATCAGAAGAACAACCTTCTCTGATCGACCTTTCGCCCTAGCAGTCCTGACGTAGTCCAAATTGAGATTGTCAAGGATAGAAGCTCTCATGAAACGGCTCAATTGAGATGCGTTATAAAGTGCCAGTACAGATACAGGCATGATCATTTGCTTTACCTGTGTTACAAAGTTTTGCCAGCTGTCAACTGAAAGAGTGGTGTCGTAAATCATTGGGAACCACTTTAGCTGTACGCTGAAAATAATTATTGCCACCATACCGGTAAAAAATGTTGGTACAGAAAAACCCACCATGGAAACAAATGTACCAACCTGATCAAACCACGAATATTGCTTGTATGCGGAAACAATTCCGATGGGTATGGCGATAAGAATACCGAAAAGATATGACAATCCCACAACCCATAGCGTTTGAGGTGTACGCTGAATGATCAGGTCAACAACCGGACTGCGGGTTGACCATGAAAGAATCCTTGTACGCTCCTCAGCATCACCAATGCTGATCCCGAAAGCTTCATGCAGTATATTCAGTGGCTCATTTACAAAAAATTGATTAAGCCACATGCCAAAACGGATGTGCATGGGTTGGTCAAGTCCAAGAGAGACGCGGATTTTTTCACGTACTTCCGGAGGAACAGTCATCGGCAAGTTCCCCGTCGGATCATTCGGAGCTAAGTCGAGGATGGCAAAAATTATGAAGCTGATAACCAGCAGAGTTGGGATGGCGAGGAGCAAGCGCCGGATAATATAGTTGATCACGGTTTGATCGCCTTAAAGTTTTACAAAAAAAGCGGTTTGCAGACATTAGGCCTACAAACCGCGATGTTAAACTATGATTATTTCAGTCATTCAGAAGAAATTTTTATTTAAAAAATCTTCCCCTGACTTCCCGGTCTAGAATTATTATAAAACCGGGAATAAGTAATTTGCTGAACTAAAGTAATGGAGCTTACTTGCGAGACCAGTCAGCAATATTCCATAGTTCTGAATCCCATTCATTCATACGCACTCCTGAAATAGTGTTGGAGTGTGCTGAAACACCACCACGATGAATGAGAGGAATCATTGCATAATCCTGCATCAGCATATCATTCATGGCTTTTGCCAATTGAATACGATCCTTTAAGGCTGCCGTTTTAGCCATTTTCGCCGAAAGAGCATCATAGGCAGGATTGCACCAGCGAGGCATGTTGTTTCCGCCCCACTTATTGCTTTTTTGCGCCATTTCCTTGCAAGTCCAATTGGACATGTAAGTTTCCGGGTCTGTTCCGCTAAAAGTGTTTGTGTACATTTCGATATCCGCATAGAATTTCTGATATGTATCAGGACTTCCAACATCACCACCAAAGAAAACAGAGGCGCTAATATTTCGCAGCTCAGTCTCTACACCAATCTGCTTCCACATCTCTTTGATGAAGGCCTGAGTTGCCTGTCGGACAGAGTTGGTAGAAGTTTGATACAGAATAGAAATCCTGACCCCATCTTTCTGACGGATTCCATCAGAACCACGCTTCCAACCGGCAGAATCAAGAAGTCTGTTTGCTTCAGTAATTTTTTGCGTCTTGCATTCATCGTTAGCGTTTGAGGCATAAATTGCAGGGGCAGGCAAAACGTTGCAGCTGATCTTACCAGCCTGACCGTAACCTGCATCAACAAGAATCTGCCGGTCTATAGCCAGTGATAGCGCCCGGCGGACGTTATAGTCTGAAAGGAAAGGATGCGCATTGCGGTTGTTGTTTCCGCCTATATATTCTGAGCGATGTTCATCATTTGTTGTATATGGATTCGTAAAATTTACCATCAGCCTTTCCACTGCAGTTCCAAAAGCGGAAACAACCGTTCCCTTTCCGGCTTGCTGCATTTTCGTGAGGATTTCTGGTTCAACCTGCAGGTTCCAGGCATAATCCATTTCACCGGTCTCCAGCACTGCACGGGCTGCTGAAGTTGCATCTCCACCACCTTTGAAAACCAGTTTATTGAAAGCTGGTTTACTGGCATCACGATAATTTGGATTAGCTTCAAAAACGATTACGTCATTCGGTTTGAAGTCAACCACTTTGAATGGACCTGTTCCAATCGGGTAAAAATTCTGCTTGTTACATTCCTGTGCTTTCGCTCCCTGACAGCCGTCAAACTGAGCCTTTTGTAAAATTGGCGAGTTGTAACCCACAAATGCTTGATATGGAAAAGGTTTGGGCACATTAAACTGAATCTTGACAGTTTGACTTCCAATTGCCTTGACTGACTGTATATCACTGTAGTAATTGGTTTGAGTACATCCTGTGTCCGGATTCGTGCAATACTCGTAAGTGAATACTGCGTCATCCGCGGTTAATGCCGATCCGTCTGACCACTTAATACCTCTTTTAATTTTCCAGGTGATTGAGGTCAAGTCCTTGGAAACACCGCCGTTTGCCACAGTAGGAATTGACTCAGCAAGCCAGGGAAGCATGTTCCCTTTTTCATCATATCGTGCCAGCGGCTCCAGCACTACAGAAGATGCTTCAAGCTCTTTTGTCCCTCCAGATAGATTGGGATTCATAGTTGATGGTGCCTGCCAGTAAAGCAGGTTAAGTTGACCGTCACTGCCACGCTTAGCATGGACTGAACTTACCACGCTTACAGCTAAAGTGAGGGTTACGACCAAAG
>JAKUUF010000118.1 GCA_022448705.1 SAR324 cluster bacterium
CAGGAAAAGTTTAAATCCATTCTAAACTTAATAATTAGTTTCCCTCTTCCTGTTTTTTAAACTTTTTCTTCTTCTTAGTTAGATTTTCCTTTTTCCTCTGCCTCATCTGGATTTGAATCTTCTTTATTTTGTGGGGATTCCAGTTCTTTTACAGAACCCGAACTTTCATCCGGAAGCAATTTGGGTATCTGTTCCGGAAGCAGTTTCTTCATTTTCTCTTCTGTCGCTGTCAGGCACTGCCCCTCAAAAATCCCTCCAGTCTGAATAACAAGAGAACCTGCCAGATTTGTGATATTGCCACTTACTCGTCCTTTCGCCATTATTTCAATACTGTTAGAAGCAAACAATTCTCCTTCAACTGATCCATTTACTTTTATAGTCGCTGCTCTAATGGTGGCATCTACTTTGGCAAATTCCCCGATAATTACTTCACTTATACTGTCTATAGTTCCATGCACCTCACCATCAATCCAGATGGGACGCATCCCATAAATTTTTCCCTCAATTCGCATACCTCGGCCTATATAAGTAGGAGCTGAATTAACGGCGGGTGATTTTTTGTCCTTTCCAAACAATTTTTTACTCCTTTTATTTGATTAAGGGAAACCCCATATTCTTTAGATGACAGAAAAATTCCATGCGAAGTATTAGATACCTAAAACGGCTTATAAACAAGATAATTATTTGTTCAATTCAGGCAAATTAAATTCAGAATCTATAAAACTGTAAAAGTCTGTAATATTTCATTTACAGGCACTTCTTGTTTTAAATTGAAACCTTTTTGGCAGAAAGGTAAAATGCTTTGTCAGGAAAATCAGCACAGGTTTGAAGTGAAACTGAATTTGATCAAATTTTTTATGTACCACACCTCTTTCTGCAAACGCTCAAATCTATTTAAAATCCGATTTTTCATCGGGTTATCAGTTTTAATAATTACTTGCGGCATGCCTGCCATGACTTTTGCCTCAGAAAGCGAACAATTCGGGGCAAGATTCAAGAAACTCTCGAATGAGTTGCGTTGCCCTACCTGCCAGGGATTGTCTGTTAAAGATTCGGAGGCAGGATTTTCAACCAGCATCAAAGGCAAAATTCGTGAACTGATGAAACAGGGTAAATCTGATGAAGAAATAATGGCATATTTTGTTGAGCGATACGGAGAGTGGATTTTGCGTGCACCTCCAGTTTCAGGTTTCAATATGGTGTTATGGGTATTGCCTGGCGCTGCTATTGTAACAGGACTCTTATGGGTGCTTTACAGGTCAAAAAACTGGGTAGAAAAACCAACAAAGGAAATGACCGGGCTTACGCCTGAGGAGGAACAAAAGATAATGGATGATTTAGGTCGTTTTGAAAAGAGTTAGGAGGTTTATTTCATGCGGAAAGCGTTAAAATTATCGAAGTCGATCCGGTAATCAATCTGGTCATGCACATTAAACTGATCCAGGTAATCAGCATAATATTTGCCTTCTTTCTTCAAATAAGTATCAACGAATGACTGGTCAAAGTTTTCACGTTCATCCAGAGAAAACATACGGGCAGCAGCAGTTTTTTCGGAAAGTTCAAGTAACACACGTAAATCAATCAGATTTTCCATTTCCGGAAGAAAAACTGTTGTTCCCCAGACAAGCAGTATCATTTCCGGAGCAAGGAAAAAAGGTGTCGTTGTAATTTCAAAATCATGAATCATTTCAGGTAGTTTTTCAAAATATACTTGCTGTCCCTTGCTGTAAGGGCGCATAACGTCTTCAACAATCAAGTTTTGTATTTCTTCAGAGCGCCATAAAGTTGATTTTGATTTCTTACCTGAGATATTCTGCTTTTGAAATTCTGTTCCCAGTACTTGAGACAGATCAAGTCCGGAGACCAGCAGTTCCTGGTCCTCCAGGGCTTCTGTCAGTTCACTGACAAAAAAAACATGCCCGCACTCATCAGGACCTCCAATACCGACTATCAATGGAACCTGTGGTGATTCATGCTTAAGTTTGACAAGTTTAGCGGACAAATCAGCTGCAGTAATTTTACTGGGATGGAAAATCTGGAGCATATCCTGAAGATATTGATACTGCATTCCGCCGTTTTGCGCTGTGCTGCCAGTGCTTCCGGCAAAGTTCCGGGTAGTTTCGGATAATTTTGTTTGAAGTTCAGGCTGCTCAGTAAACCAGAAAACATCATTGCCTGTGAGTGTGTTGTTTTTTTGCAGGGCTTCCATTGTGTTATACTTTAAAACAGAAAGTTTTGAATATGATTTCCAGTCTGAATACTCGATAGATTCAGAGATTAATACTATTTCAAAATCACGATCGTCAAGAACACGCAAAAACTGTCGAAAATTATCCCAATTTTCCTGATCAAAATTAACAGTCAGGCTGTCAATGTCAAAAACCAGTAGACGTATGTGATTTGGATGAAAATCCTGCATGACTAAACTATAGTATTTTTTAAATTTATTATTTCAGTTAATAGCCAAAATATTTCATCATTCAAGGAAGGCATTTTTCAATGCTGAAGAGACATACACAGATTTTTTCTACAGTCCTGCGCTTGTTTGACATGTCCCTGGCTTTTGCAGCCTGGGAACTTGCATATCTGCTTCGTTTCATCTGGGTTGATTTTCCTGCCGCAGTGATGATTCCTGAACATCTGGAATATCTTAAGGCTGCATTTTTTGTGGCCATTTTATCAGGTTTTGTATTTTCTTTCATTGGTGTATATCGTATGCACAAAGTCATACACCTGCGCCACGAATTCTATCATCTTTTACGTGGGACTTTCACGCTTTTCCTGCTTACTCTGGTGGCTGCGTTCTTCTATCGTGATTTTTCATATTCGCGTGTTCACACAATCTATTTTCTAATCTGCTATTTAAATTTACTTTTTTTGTCAAGGTTGTTGACAAGATGGGGGCTGGAGTGGCTGCATAAAAGGGGGAAACATGTTGAAAATATTCTGCTGATTGGAGAAGGAGACACCGCGAGTAAATTTGTTGACAGGCTTGAGCATTTCAAAACATTGGGAATAGTACTGAGTGGGGTGATTGAAACCGGAAGCAAAATCAAATCTGATATTCCAGCAAATATACCAAGACTGGGGGGAATTGATCAACTGAGTCGTATTATTCAGGCACATAAAATCGATCAGGTCTTTATTGCACTGTCTCCGGAAGAACAGCACTACCTGCCTGGACTTAAGGAAATGCTTGCTGAACAGTGGGTTGATGTCCGGATAATACCGGACCTGGGGACGTTTCGTACCTTGCATACTGAGGTTGAATCTTTTGAAGACATGCCAATTGTCACCATTGTTCAAAGCCCTATGACCGGCTGGAATCAGGTTTTAAAGCGGATTCTTGATATTTTCGGAGCATTGATTGCTTTAGTCCTTTTTGCTCCATTAATGTTGATAATTGCAATAGTAATCAGACTCACATCTTCAGGCCCCTCTCTTTATGGTCAGGAACGTATGGGGCTTGATGGACGTACATTTAATGCTTTAAAATTCCGATCCATGCACTATGATGCTGAATCCGAGACCGGTGCTGTCTGGGCCAGTGAGAATGATGAGCGACGCACTAAATTCGGTACCTTCCTGAGGAAATACAGTCTGGATGAACTACCGCAGCTTTTCAATGTATTCAAAGGTGAAATGAGTCTGGTTGGCCCCAGGCCTGAACGGCCTGTGTTTATTGAACAGTTTAAAAGCCAGATCCCCCATTACATGTTACGTCACAAAGTTAAAGCAGGAATAACCGGATGGGCGCAAATCAATGGATGGAGGGGGAATACATCCCTTGAAAAACGCATTGAGTGTGACCTGTATTATATAGAACGCTGGTCCATCTGGTTCGACATAAAAATTTTGTTTCTGACTTTTTACAGAGGGTTTTTTGGAACAAATGCGTATTAGCAGTTATTGTGGTGGCTTCACTCTGTATGAAGTTATGATCAGCATTACTGCTGTGGGGATCATATCGTGGTTAATCACATTGTCGCTACTTCCATTGCTTGATCGAGCAGAATTAGTTAATACTTTAAATCAATTCAAAGACAATATACTACAGGCAAAGTGGCAGGCGCTTACAAAACACAAATCCCACCA
>JAKUUF010000119.1 GCA_022448705.1 SAR324 cluster bacterium
GATTGCTGATCAAATTGAGTATCCTGAAGATCGAACTTGGGTAATTTACCGTTTAAATCCAAAGGCAAGATTTCATGATGGAGAGACGATAAATGTGGACGATGTTATTTTCACCTTCAATACACTGATTGAAAAGGGAGCGCCTTTTTATAAATCATATTACGGAGACATCGTTGAAGTCAAAGATTTAGGTGATAGAAGGGTTAAATTCAACTTCCGTGAAGGGACGACAAATCGGGAATTGGTTCTGATTACCGGACAGCTACCCGTGCTGCCGAAACACTACTGGGAAGGTAAGGATTTTTCAAAATCAACATTGGATCCTCCCCTGGGAAGCGGCCCGTATCGAATCAAGGATTTTAAGGCAGGGAAATATATTACCTATGAACGTGTGAAGAATTATTGGGCTGAGAACCACCCTGTAAACAAGGGTAGCAATAATTTTGATATTGTTCGTTACGATTACTATAGAGACGCCACAGTGGCTCTGGAAGCATACAAAGCAGGTAAATATGACTTCCGGGAGGAAAATAATTCTAAAATGTGGGCTTCCATGTATTCAGGAAAAACTTTCGATCAAAACCTGACTGTTCGGGAGGAAATTCCTCATGAACTTCCGCGCGGTATGCAGGCTTTTGCTTTTAATTTGCGAAAGTCATTATTTAAAGACCGTAAAGTTCGTGAAGCAATCGGCTACGCTTTCGATTTTGAGTGGAGCAACAAAAACTTGTTTTACGGCCAGTACAAGCGAACAGACAGTTTTTTTGAGAATTCAGAACTGGCATCAAGCGGATTGCCTTCTCAAGAAGAATTGGAGATTCTTGAGCCATTTCGAAAAGACCTACCTGATGAAGTATTCACCAAAGAATTTAAACCACCCGTAACTGACGGATCTGGAAACATAAGAAAACAATTACTAGCCGCTTCTAAATTGCTAAAAGCAGCTGGATGGGAAATAAAAGACGGAAAGCGGGTCAATTCTGAGACAGGTGAAGAACTAAAGTTTGAGATTTTGCTGATCTCTCCTGCATTCGAAAGGATAGTATTGCCCTTCAAGAAAAATCTGGAACGAATGGGTATTGAAGCCAGCGTAAGGGTAGTGGATACCTCCCAATATGTAAATCGTATCCGTTCATTCGATTTTGATGTCTTTGTAATGGTGATCGGGCAATCACTTTCTCCAGGGAATGAACAGGATAATTATTGGAGTTGCAAAGCTGCTGAAACCAGTGGTGCCAGAAATTATATGGGCATATGTAATCCTGCCATTGACAAACTGATACGACTGGTAATAGAAGCACCAGACCGTAATCAGCTTATTTACAGTACAAGGGCTTTAGATCGTGCATTATTATGGGGTCACTATTTAGTACCTCACTGGCACATCAACTATTACCGTCTTTCTTACTGGAACAAATTTTCCAGGCCAGATATCACGCCAAAATACAGCCTGGGATTTTTTACATGGTGGGTAGATGATGCCAAAGAAAAGACAATGCTGGAAAATAAGTAGAATCTTTAATCATTTCCTTACCTAGTAAGTTCAGCAGACTGCTGCCTAATAATGACTGCATATATTATCCGTCGTTTGCTGCTCGTTATTCCTACATTAATTGGAATAATGACTGTAAACTTCGTTATTATCCAGATTGCGCCTGGAGGTCCTGTAGAGCAAATGATTGCCAAACTGCAGGGTGAAGCTGTCAGCGCCACTGAACGTCTCTCCGGCGGAGGTGAGGATGTAAAAGGTCAAAAAAAAGCAGTTTCAGAAAAAACTTCAAAATATAGAGGTGCACAGGGTCTGGCTCCGGAATTGGTTGAAGAAATCGAACAAATGTACGGGTTTGACAAACCTGTTCATGTTCGGTTTTTTAATATGATGCTGGATTACGCGACATTTGACTTCGGGGACAGTTTTTTCAGAGATCAAAAAGTAGTTGATCTTGTACTGGAAAAAATGCCTGTTTCAATTTCGCTGGGAATCTGGAGTACCCTAGCTATCTATCTGGTCAGCATTCCTCTTGGAATTCGCAAAGCTCTCAAACATGGCTCCCGCTTCGATGTATGGAGCAGTACAGTTGTGATTCTGGGCAATGCAATTCCAACTTTTCTCTTTGCCATCCTTTTAATTATTCTTTTTGCCGGAGGGAGCTATTTCAGCTGGTTCCCTTTACGTGGACTTGTTTCTGATAATATTTCCACCTTACCCTGGTGGCAACAGATTCTGGATTATTTTTGGCACCTAGTGCTTCCTATAACAGCGATATTAATCGGGAGCTTTGCATCCTTGACCATGCTCACCAAAAACTCTTTCCTGGATGAGATAAATAGACAGTATGTGATCACGGCACGGGCAAAAGGTATTGCAGAAAGACGGGTACTTTACGGACATGTATTTCGCAATGCCATGCTTATTATAATTGCAGGATTCCCGGCAGCTTTCATAGGCATGTTTTTTACAGGATCTTTGTTGATCGAAATAATATTTTCTCTGGACGGATTAGGACTCCTTGGCTTCGAATCGACTATCCAGCGCGATTATCCTGTAATGTTCGGGACACTGTTTATTTTTACACTGCTAGGTCTGATAGTTGGGATCATCAGTGATATAATGTACACAGTGATTGATCCCAGAATAGACTTTGAAACGCGGGAAACATAAACAATGAGTCCTATTACACGACGCCGAATAATTCAATTTAGAGCAAACCGCAGAGGTTTCTGGTCATTATGGATTTTCCTTGGCATATTCTTGATAAGTCTGTTTGCAGAAGGAGTGGCTAATGACAAGCCCCTGCTGGTAATTTTCGAGGATCGCTTATATTTTCCAGTAATTGAAACTGTCCTGGAGAGTGAATACGGTGGAGAGTTTGCAACAGAAGCGGAATATCGAGATGATTATGTGCGAGAATTAATTGAGAATAAAGGCAGTATTTACTGGCCGCTGATCCGTTACAGCTATGATACTATTAATTATAATTTACCTTCACCAGCACCGTCTTTTCCAACTAAAGAAAACTGGATTGGTACAGATGATCAGGGTCGTGACGTAGTGGCCAGACTTATTTATGGCTTCCGCATTTCCGTTATATTTGGCCTCGTGCTGACAATCCTGAGCTCAATTGTTGGAGTGGCCGCAGGTGCAGTTCAGGGATATTTTGGCGGAAGGATTGACATTCTTGGTCAGCGGTTTATAGAAATATGGTCCGGTCTTCCTGTCCTGTTCCTGCTGATTATTCTTTCAAGCTTTGTTGAGCCAAATTTCTGGTGGCTGCTGCTCATAATGCTTCTATTCAGTTGGATGGGGCTTGTCGGAGTTGTACGTGCAGAATTCTTACGTGGACGTAATCTTGAATATGTCCGAGCAGCACGTGCTCTAGGCATGAGTCACATTAGAATAATGAGTCGACATATTCTGCCAAACGCAATGGTTGCAACCATGACATTCATGCCTTTTATTCTCTCAGGTTCCATTACAACTTTAACCGCACTTGATTTCCTAGGCTTTGGGTTACCTCCGGGCTCCCCTTCTCTAGGAGAACTGCTTGCACAAGGCAAGGCTAACCTGCATGCTCCATGGCTGGGAATTTCAGGATTTGCAGTTATTTCTCTGCAACTCAGTTTACTTGTTTTTATTGGTGAGGGAGTACGAGATGCTTTTGATCCCCGGCACAACGTTTAAACTAGATAATTTCATATTATTTCAAAATCTTCAGAATGATTTATGTTTATTTGAATAAAAGTTTAAAATGAAACTTTAAATTAAATACATGAAATGAAAGACAGTGAAAATGCCCCTATTCAACCTGTAAGCGGAACTGTAGTACCAAGATTTGCCGGACCTTCAACATTTGCCCGACTGCCTGAAATCCGTGATGTCAAAAGTTGCGACATTGCTATACTTGGAATTCCTTTTGATGCAGGTACTAGTTATCGTCCCGGCGCCAGATGTGGTCCTCAGGCTATCAGACAGGCATCCAGGCACCTGCGTACTAAATACCATCCTTCATATGAAACA
>JAKUUF010000012.1 GCA_022448705.1 SAR324 cluster bacterium
ATACTTAATCAAAAGACTGCCGGATGCCTGGTCCATAATTCGTTAGTAAATGCTGGCTTAAGAGACCAGTCCCTCCTCCTGCCCCTGGGCATCTGTTCATAGAATGTATTTACCGCTTTATTAATATCCATTGTATGAAAAATTCAAAGCAAATACGACAGGAATTCATCTCTTTTTTTGAAAAACGAGGTCATCGTTTTGTACGCAGTGCACCTGTAGTTCCAAATGACGACCCTACCCTGCTTTTTTCAAATTCCGGAATGGCACAGTTTAAAGATGTGTTTTTAGGTACTGGAATACGGGATTACAGCCGTGCGGTTAATTCACAAAAATGCATAAGGGCCAGCGGCAAGCACAATGATCTGGAAGATGTGGGATATGACAATTACCACCATACATTTTTTGAGATGCTCGGGAACTGGTCTTTCGGGGACTACTTTAAAAAAGAGGCCATAGAATGGGCATGGGAGTTAATGACTGAGCAATGGGGGCTGCCAAAAGAGAAAATGTGGGCCACTGTTTTTGCTGGTGGAGACGGTGTTGAAGCTGATGAAGATGCTGAGAACCTCTGGAAGACCTGTACCGATATTGCTTCAGAACAGGTTCTGCGTTTCGACAAAAATGACAACTTCTGGGAAATGGGTGAAGTAGGTCCGTGCGGTCCTTGTTCTGAGCTGCATATAGATCTGGGTCAGGGCACATGTCCACTCTCAGACAAGCATGAATGTGCAGTCAACCTTGAAGGGTGCTGGCGGTTTGTAGAGCTTTGGAATCTGGTTTTCATGCAATATCAGCGTTTTGCGGATGGACACCTGGAAGAGCTTTCAGCCCAGCATGTAGATACCGGAATGGGACTGGAACGAATTTGCCGAGTTCTTCAGGAAGTTGATTCAAATTACAGTACAGATCTTTTTGTACCAATTTTGGAAAAAATAAGTGAAGTGACTGGACAGGCAGATTCAGGGGAAGAAGCCGGTGTTGCATTTAGAGTTATTGCAGATCATTTGCGTTCACTGAGCTTTGCCGTTGCGGACGGAGCGCTGCCTTCAAACGAAGGTAGAGGCTATGTCCTGCGTAGAATGTTACGGCGTGCTACGAGATTTGGAAGAGTTTTAAACATGCATGAGCCCTTTATTTATAAACTGGTTCCCACTCTGGCAGAAGTAATGGGTGATGCTTTCCCGGAAATCAATAAACAGCAGAAACATGTGCAAAACGTTATTCAGGCAGAAGAGACCAGTTTCGGTTCAACCCTGGACCGAGGGTTGGAAATTTTTCAGAAAATGATTTCAAGCTCTGAAACAAAATCTTCAAAGATTATTTCAGGTGAAGATGCGTTTAAGCTTTATGATACTTATGGTTTCCCCGTTGATCTGACACGCCTGATGAGTAATGAACATGGATTTGAAGTTGATGAAAAGGGTTTTGAAAAATTGATGAAAGAACAACAGGAACGGGCACGTGAAGCAGGCAAGTTTAAGACAATTCCAGACAAATGGAGTGAAATTTCTGAAGGACCTGATTCAAAATTTGTAGGCTATGATACTTTCATTACAGAATCTAAACTACGCCGCTTTTCACAAAATGAATCCGGGCAATGGCAGTTTATTTTGGACACAACACCTTTTTACGCAGAATCAGGCGGTCAGGTTGGTGACCATGGCATTCTGCAGCAGAATGATAATACCTGGAATGTGGTAGATGTTCAGAAAATGGGCGATTCAATTATTCATATCTGTGAGGCTGAAAATAAAAACTTAAAAAACATTGTTCCTGACAATTCAACAATTACTGCATCAGTAGATGAAAAATCACGATTATCAACAACAAACAATCATACTGCCGCACACCTGATGCATGAGGCACTGCGGCAGGTATTAGGCGAGCATGTGACTCAGGCGGGGTCTCTGGTCAATCCGGAAATCCTAAGGTTTGACTTTACACATTTTGAAAAAGTGAGTGACACACAGCTGGAAGAAATTGAGAACATAGTCAATTTGGTAATCCGCCAGAACATTAACACGGACATTTATGAAACTCCTTATGACGAGGCAATCAGTTCCGGAATAATTGCACTGTTTGGTGAAAAATACGGAGATGTTGTCAGAGTAGTAAAAATCTCTGATTTTTCAGAAGAACTTTGCGGAGGCTGCCATGTAAAAGCTACAGGACAAATTGGACAGTTCCGCCTAGTTTCTGAAGAGGGAATTGCCGCCGGAATCAGGAGGGTTGTTGCTGTTACTGGTAAACAAGCAGAATTGATGACTCAGGAGCAGGGCAGAGTCGCACGTGCATTGCGCCAACTGCTGAATGTTCCTGAGGCACAAATTCCGGAAATGGCAGAAAAACTTGCTGAAGAAAAAAGACAGCTGGAAAAAGAAGTTCAATCCCTGAGGAGCAAGGCCGCTCTTGAAGGCATATCAGAACTGGTGGCGCAAGCTGAAGAAGTTGAGGGGGTGTCTGTGCTTGCCAGGGAAATTGAGGCAGATTCTGCAGACACTCTCCGGAATATAGGTCATTCTGTTAGGGAACAAATTTCTTCAGGGATTGCCTGGCTGGCTACAACGATGGATGAGAAAAGCACCTTGCTTTGCGTTGTTTCAGATGACCTGATTCAACGAGGGATTAAGGCCGGTGATATGGTGAATGAGGTCGCAAAACTTGCAGATGGACGAGGAGGAGGTAAGCCTAATATGGCACAAGCAGGTATCAAAGCCCCGGAAAAACTTCCCAGTGCATTAGCAGCAGCAACGGAAATAGTGCGCGAAAAACTGGCAAATTAACTGATGGGATACGAAACTTTCATTGGCAAGCGCTACCTGTTTTCGCCACGTCAGGATCGTTCCATTTCAGTCATCACATGGATTTCCATAGGAGGTGTGGCACTGGGAGTGATTGCCCTGATTGTTTCTACTTCTGTAATGAATGGTTTCCGAACAAATTTACAAAATGCAGTAACCGGTTCGTTGCCTCACATCACAATATTTGCCTGGAATGATGGTATGAAAGATTATTCCAGTCTGAAAGAAAGATTGGAAGCTAATCCAAAAGTAGAAGGAGTTGCGCCATATATCTACAAGCAGGTAATGCTAACAGGGAAAAAGCAGCCAAAAGGAGCGCTTCTCCGAGGTATTGACCCGGAGCAGGAACCAGGCGTTACAAATATTTCTTCATTCCTGCGGGAAGAAGTTTACGGTATTACAACACCTACTGAGAAAAACCAGGCTCTAATTTCGACAAAACTTCTTAAGCGGCTTTCACACCGGGAAGCTCGGGGAAAGAAACTGAAAGACGGGATCATTCTAGGAGCAAAACTGGCGAGGCACTTAGAGGCAAGCGTAGGTGATTCAGTGAAACTGGTATCCTCAGAACAGAGAATGACTCCAATTGGCGATATTCCACGCATTAAAAAACTGGAGGTGATCGGAGTCTTTGAATCGGGAATTTCCGGGTACGATGAAGTGCTTGCCTTTATTGATTACCGGCTCCTGCAGAAAATTTATCGAATGAATGAAAATATTACAGGTTTGGGTGTGAGAATAAGCAATCCTGAAAATGCCCCTGAAATTGCTCATGAATTGGCTGAATTCAGTGATGAATATGTTGTTGGCAACTGGGCAGACGAAAATAAAAGTATCTTCCAGGTAATGAAACTTGAAAAAATCGGTCTTTTTCTGATCCTCACACTGATAATTGTTGTAGCTGCGTTCAATATTGTCAGTTCACTTATCATGCTTGTATTGGAGAAATCCAGAGAAATTGCAATCCTTAAGGCTCTTGGTGCAAATGATTCTGGAATCAGGAAAATCTTTTTTTTTCAGGGGCTAGTGATCGGGTCACTTGGCACAATAGGCGGAGTACTGCTTGGTTTGGCTATCTGCTGGGTTTTAATGAACTTTGAAATTATTGACATCCCACCCGGTGTTTATCCAGGAGGAAACAGAATCCCGGTTCTTATTGACTGGTTTGATGTCGCCTTAACTACACTGGCATCTTTTGTAATTTGTTTGCTGGTTACACTTTATCCATCCACAAAAGCCTCAAGGCTCAATCCTGTAGACCCTCTGCGTTATGAATAATTCATTGGATTATTTCTTATACTATAAAAAACTTGAATTTAAAGGTTAAATAAGTGATTATTAGAGGTTGTTATTTGCTGTAGTAAAATCCTAAGTAAATAAAAAAAACTTTAGACTGAAATTCATGAGAGGACGTTAAATGACTTATACTGTAACCGCAAACTGTGAAAAATGTAAGTATACTGACTGTGTGGAAGTATGTCCGGTGGAAGCATTTCACGAGGGTCCGGACATGCTTTACATACATCCGGAAACCTGCATTGATTGCAATGCATGTGTCGAGGAATGTCCAGTTGAGGCAATATACGCAGATGTGGATGTGCCTGAAAAATGGGAACATTATACACCGTTAAATGCAGAAAAATGTGAGGAATATCCGGTCATTCTTGAAGCAAAAGATCCTCTCCCAACGGCACGTACACTTGAGGAAATTCAGGCTGCAGAAGGTTAACCATCTTTGTCAGGAAAAATTTTGTTTTTCAAAAATTAATATATGCACAAGCTGACAAATAAATAATTTTTTATTCTCTATGAGAATTAAATTCAAATAATATTTCATAACTTTTTATTAAGACTTACAAAAAAGACCCATGGCTGTCCCAAGAAGGAAAACATCACGCAGTCAACGAGACCACAGGAGAGGTCATATCAAAATCCCGGAAACTGCTCTATCTGAATGCACCAATTGTCACGCATTGATCAGACCTCACCGCGTATGTCCCGAATGTGGATTTTACAAGGGTGTTGAAGTCATCGAAATAGCAGCAACCTGAGCTGTTTTTTCTGCTCTTTCAATCATCAACAGCAAACCAGGATAGAGTATGGCAATTGCGGTTGACGCAATGGGAGGAGATAGCCCCTTAACAGTACAAATTGAAGCTGCTCTACAGGCAATATCTGAACTGGGTACAGACGTTGTTTTAGTTGGAGCAGAAGACCAAATCAAAGAAGTACTGAAACAACACAGCTTCGATCAAAATAAATTACGAATCGTCAATTCCACAGAAACAGTGGAGATGAACGATTCTCCTGCCACGGCATTACGTCAAAAGAAAAATTCTTCCATCAAAGTAGCTGTAGACCTTCTTGCAACAGGCGAAGCAGATGCTGTAGTAAGTGCTGGAAATACTGGAGCAGCGATGGCTACCGCGAAATTTGTGCTCAAATCTGTTGAAGGAATTGAGCGTCCTGCAATTGCCACTCTCATGCCTTCCATTCATCGGAATCACCCCTTCGTCCTATTGGATATAGGTGCAAACACAGATTGCAAACCATTGTATCTTTTCCAATTTGCACTTATGGGAGATGCTTACGCACGCACTTTGCTCCATCTGGATAATCCCAGGGTTGCCTTGCTAAACAATGGTGAGGAGGAAGGCAAAGGCTATCTGCAACTCAAAGAAACTTATGATTTACTGAAGCAAAGCACACTTAACTTTACAGGTAACATTGAAGGAAAATCGATGTTTAAGGATATTGTGGATGTGGTGGTTTGTGACGGTTTTATTGGGAATATTGCCCTTAAAGTTGCAGAAGGAACTTTCGATTTTGTACGCAGTGTGCTTCGCGAGGAAGTTGACAACACTTTGCTTGCTAAAATAGGATACCAGGCTATGAGAGGACCATTCAGGGCATTGCGTCAAAGAGCTGACTACTCTGAAGTGGGTGGAGCTCCTTTGCTGGGAGTAAACGGTATTGTAATTATCTGTCACGGAAGCTCAAGAGTACATACAATCCGCAACGCAATTAAACACGCACAGGAATGTGCAGAACAAAAACTGAATGAAAAAATATCGCTTGAAGTATCAGAAAATCTGGATGTCATCAATCAGGCAAAAAGCCTGGCTGAAAAAGTGTGAAGATGTTAGTTGGTCCTTTGATGTGCTGAAATTTGCTCCATGACATATTCTTCACAATCTTCCCAGGACATTTCTTCATGCTTCAGTTTTTCATAAAGGGTGAAAATCACCTGAAATTCTTCCAGCAGAGGAAGCTCCGTTTTTTCATGTGAAGGAATCATCTTTTGCCGCAAAAGGTTTAAAGTATATACGCTTTCTTTCAAGCGACGTAAAGACAGGATTTTTTTCTTGTAGTCATATAATAGATAGCTAAAGATAAAAATTCCTGCATCATCTAAATCACCAGTCCAGTCCCATTCCTCAGTCTGATATTCAACTTCAATTTCAAGAATGCGTCTTCCATCTTTGACCACTTGTGAAAACTCAACCTCATTCTCAAAATTTGATTTTACAAATTCAGTTGAACCAGTTTTTGCAGAAGATGACATAAAAAGTCGGTCAGTACAAAACTAAATGAAATATTTTAAAACATCCATGAGCAGTTTCTATGTATCTATAAAATCTCAATTGATACTATATCAACCGTCAAAACGTGTCAATCTATGGAAAATATAAATAAACTGGAAAAAATAAAACGTCCGTGGGTAGTTGCACACAGGGGATATAGTGGCCGATATCCTGAAAATACTGCTTCAGCTTTTGAGGCTGCAATAGGAGCAGGCGCAGACATGATTGAATTAGATGTATGCCTGACAAAAGACCGTATACCTGTTGTAATACATGATCAAACCCTGGAAAGAACTACTGATGGTCATGGGCTGGTGTCTGAATTCACACTCTCAGAATTAAAAAAGCTGGATGCAGGAAGCTGGTTCAGTCCAGAATTTAAAGGAGAATCAATTCCCACTCTTGAGGAGGTCCTTTTGCAAATCAGAGGAAAAATTTCAGTTAACATCGAAATCAAACCGGAAAGCTATGAATCAGCTGGTCCTGCCGATGCAATCGAAAAACAGATATGCATAATGGTTGAAAAGTTTGGAATGAATGAATCTGTGCTGATATCAAGTTTTGAGCACTCCTTTTTTCCAAGAATCAAATTGTGGCACAGCAAAGATAACAATCAAACTTCACTCAGAATCGCACCTCTCCAAGAAAAAGAATTTTCTGAAGAAAATGTTCTAAAACTGTGTAAAGGTACAGAAGCATATTCTTTCCATCCTGATGAAAGATTCTTAACTCCTTCTCTTATAAAAATCCTCAAAGCAAGCAGTTTCAGAACAATTGCTTACACGATTAACGATGAAAAACGTATTGAACAGCTTGCTAAATGGGGGGTTACAGGGATCATCACTGATGAGCCTGAACTTATGTGGAAAGTTTTGCGGAAATTAAATAGTAATGAATGACTAATCAGAGCATCTGCATTTGATATAAATCAATAGCTGCCGGACCAGAATATTAGTTTTACAAAATCTTGTTTTACTTAGCCTGATGGTTTGCCCATGAAAACTTGATTAAATCATTAAGTTTTTCTGCTGCTTTTCCATTGTCAACTGTCTTAGCTGCCAGATCTACACCTTCTTCCAAATTCTCAACCTGTCCTGAAACGACTAACGCACCGGCGGCATTTGCCAGAGCAATTTCACGTGCAGTACCTTTCTCATCTCCAGAAAAAATACGCTCCATTATCCTGGCACTTTCTTCAGGAGTATCTATGCTTATCTCCTCCAATTTTCCCGTCTTGAGACCAAGCTTCTCAGGAGTTACTTCATATTCTTTGATATTGCCTTCTCTAAGTTCTGCCACATGTGTAGGGGAGGTGACTGTCAGCTCACACAAACCATCATATCCATGAACTACCAGTACTCGTTCGCTGCCTAATCGCTTAAGGACCTGAGCTATTTTCGAAGTAAGTTCAACATTCGGGACTCCAATCAACTGACTTTTTGCACCTGCAGGATTTGTTAAGGGACCAAGCAGATTAAATACAGTGGGGACCCCAAGGTCCTTGCGTATTGGTCCGGCAAAGCGCATGGCTGGATGGTGATTGATCGCGTAACAAAAACAAATATCCAAATCCTGAAGACATTTTTCAACTTCATCAAGTTCCAAATTTATATTCACTCCTAACGCTTCCAGTGCTTCGGCACTCCCGCTTTTTCTTGTGTTGCTGCGGTTGCCGTGTTTTGCTACAACTGCGCCTGCACCAGCAGCGATTATTGCAGCACATGTTGAAATGTTGAATGTGCTGATTCCATTTCCTCCTGTGCTGCAGGTGTCTATAGCATTTTCAGGTGCTTTAATTCCCGAAGCACGTTCCCTCATGGCCAGAGCAGCTCCAGCCATTTCTTCAGCAGTAACTCCTTTAGCCTGCAGCAAAGCTAAAAGTGCTGCCGCCTGAACAGACACAGCTTCTTCACTCATGATCCATAGTATCATTTCTCGCGCTTCTTCAAAGCTGAGCGCTTCTGATGCCAGCAATTTTTGCAGTAATTCTTTCATTTATTTAAATCAGCACTTTATTTGTAGTTCCTTTTCAACCCAAGCCAATGCTTCAATCGCAAACATCAGCTGATGCTCTTTGCGCGTAAGAAAAGGATTAAACTCAAGAAACTTATATCTTACTTCAGTTGATATTACCAGACCAAGATAACATTGTCCGTTTTTCCTGCTGTGTCTGTCTTTTGATGGAGGACCTGCCATACCAGTTTCTGCAAGAGCCCAATCTGCACCAGATTGTCTTTGCATTGCACTGGCAAGATTCTGCGCTCTTGTTTGAGATACGCTTGAATCCTCAAATTCTTTAACAGCTAAAAATTGCTTTTGAGCCTCCTGATCATAGATAATTCTACCGTCAAGAAAGTGCTCTGAAGCTCCTGTAAGACTTGTGAAGGTTTGGGCAATTTGTCCTCCTGTGCTTGTTTCCAACACAGAAAAGCGGTGAGGCTGTCCGTTTTTTGCTCGTTGTACAAGATGTTTTTGAAGTTTAACGGCTGCTGCTTCCAGCTGTTCCTTCAATTCAAAACAACTATGCTGGTGTTCATTTAAATGTGAATAATTTGAATCAGTGTTTTGTTTCCGCCTGTTGTACAAATGGTTTTGTGAAATATGTAATGCAGCATTTACTGGCAAAAATGCTTCCAGTGAATGACCTGCCTGTGCTGCTTTGCGAATATGTGTGGATGAAATTTGATAAAATTTTTGCAGTTTTTTCGGAAGCACACTTGGAGTGATTTGGAGAACAGATAATTTCAAACCTCTTTTTTGTTTAATCAGCTGTAAAGTTTTTTTTAAATCAATATCATCACGGGGTGCAGCAATCAGTAGACAATCACTTTCTATTTGAGCTAAATCGGTATCTGTGAAAATTCTTGGATCTAGCATGCGCTGAATCAAATCTGCACCTACAATCAGAGCGATTTTTTGATCTGTTGAAAAATATTGAACGTGATCAGCAAGACGTAACGGACTGCTGAATGATAATTCCCACCTGGAAATAGCACAGTTATTCCTTCCTAATTTAAGCAAAACTTTGGATTCATCAGCATATCTGGCAGGCAGCGAGTTTTCAGGATCAGACCACTCTAATAGAGCGCTCCTTAAAATTTCGTAACGTAAAGAGGCGTGAGGAATTTGGACGGTTTTAAATGGGTCGGGATGTCTGCCGTTGGAGAGTATAAATACTAATAATTGTGTTTCTGGGAATTGCCAAAGAACATTTTCTGCCAGCAACAAATGGTTGTACCCCACAGGGTTCGCTGTCAGTGGGAAATATATTTCAGACAGGTTACCTTCAGCAGTGGGAAGAAGCATTTATATTAATTCTCCCCAGCACAAAAGAACCTGCAGGTTTTGAATTCATTAATGGAGGGCTTAAACCTAAATCCCACATTGTAAATTCATATTATTGTTTTTGAACGTCCTTTTGCAACAATTGCAAATTCAGCAGTTTAAGGGTTGCGTTCACTGCAGCAAGAACTTGATCAGAATCGATTCCGATTGTCTGAAGACGTTTCCCGTTCACCTGCCATGTGATAATTGCTTCTGTCAGAGCATTTGTTTTCCCGCCTCTTGGTATCCTGATTTGATAATCAACTAATTCAGGTAAATCAATATTAAGCTTTTTCAATATTTTGTTAACTGCACTCATAAATGCGTCATATCCTCCATTCCCGCTTCCAGCTTCACGGTACTCCATTGAATCAATTTTCAGGTGTATTGTGGCAGTGGCCTTCAGGTTCAGTCCACTGGAAATAGAACAATTGAGGAGTTCAATTCTTTGAGTTTCGCTTGTTTCCAGAACATCTGTAATGATGAAGGGCAAGTCAGCTGCTGTCATTGATTTTTTTGTATCGCCCAGTTCAACAACACGTTTAAGTACTTTGTTAAGATTTTCTTCAACAAGCTGAATCCCCAATGTCTCAAGGTTTTTTGCGAGTGAAGCTTTGCCGCTCATTTTGCCGAGCGCATAGCTTCTTTTGCGACCAAAACGCTCTGGAACAATTGGATTATGATATAAATTTGCCTTCTTATCTCCATCGGCATGAATTCCGCTGGTCTGAGTAAAAACATTCTCTCCAACAATCGGGGCATTATCCGGGAGCCTTTTCCCTGAAAAGCTTTCTACCATTTCACTTACCGGTGCAAGTTTAGATTCATCAATGGAAAGCTCCATGCCAAGTTTGTCATGCAGAGCTACCGCAATTTCTGCAAGAGAAACATTGCCTGCCCTCTCCCCAAGACAATTCATAGTACAGTGTACGTTCCTTACCCCGGCCTTGACTGCATACAGCACATTAGCCACTCCCAGACCATAATCGTTGTGCGGATGAAAATCAAAAGTTGCCCAGGGGAACCTTTTAATCATGTCTTTAAGCATGGAATACACCTGATCCGGAGACAAAACGCCAAGCGTATCAGGAAGCATGAAATGTTTTATGCCTTCATCTTTTAAAGCATCCATCATCTGGAATACATATTTGGGACTGTTTTGATATCCGTTTGACCAGTCTTCCAGATAGACATTTACATTAACATTCCTGGAATTAGCATATTTTATAGTTTTCCTTATATCGGCAACATGCTCCTTAAGTGTTTTACGCAATTGATTCCTGCAGTGGTTCTCACTGCCTTTAGTTAATAAATTCATCACCTTGCAGCCTGCTTCCTTTATCCAGTCAACACTCTTTTTGTGATCAATAAATCCCAGAACTTCAATTGAGTCCAAATACCCATTTTCACTGGCCCAACCTGAAATGTTTTGTACAGAACTTAATTCACCCTCTGAAATTCTAGCTGAGGTTACTTCAATGCGATCAACACGAAGCTTTTTCAAAAGAGATTTTGCAATATTGGCCTTTTCGGGGGGAGTAAATGAAACGCCCTGAGTTTGTTCACCATCCCTCAGAGTGGTATCCATTAACTGAACTTTATTTTTTAAAGCTGGCATGATGCTGAATTGAATGTACTAAATAAGTAAGCTCTAACAAACTACTTTTCGGATATTTTGTGTAAAATAAGACTTAAGGCTAAAACAAACGTCAGAATCAAATGAATGTCACGAGGAAACTCAAGAACATCTGCACTGTAAAGAAGCAAAGGGATCCCTGAAATAATTAATCCCATGCCGGCAAAAAACTGAAGTACGCCTGTTGCAGTTACTAAAGAAATTTTTCTCAGACGATCCGAATGCCCTTTAATATGATCCCAGGAATATAATGGAAAGATGACAATAAAAAATATTCCGGCCCAAATATGAAGTAAAGAGACTGCTGTGGATTCTTCAGCCCATGGAAAAATTTCCGGATAAGCTAGCATTATGCCGGAAAGTATTAAAAAAACACAGCTTAAAACAACAAGTTTTCGCAAAGATTAAGGATATAAATCAACTGTTTTAAAGCATTTCAGGAAATGCTTGAATTTGAAAACGGATTAGATCATAAGTGCAGAAAAAACATTTTGAGGTAGCTAATACCATCAGAGTAATTTCAGCATCTGTAAATCTTTCCTTAGTTTTGAGGCATTCTGAAAATGAATCCCATGGATTCCTAACAATTCTGCTGCTCTGATATTCTCTTCCTTATCATCAATAAAAACTGTGTGTTGAGGATTTAAGTCATGCCTGTTAATCAGCAATTTATATATTTCCAGATCGGGTTTTACAATTCCTGCTTCTCCAGAAATAATTTTGCCATCAAACCAGCTCAAAAAATCAAAGCGTTCTTCTGCGATTGGATATGTTTCCGCAGACCAATTGCTTAGTATATATAATAATACTCCTTTTTCTTTCAATTCTGATAATACCTGTACTGATTCATCTATTGGACCTCCAAGCATTTCTTCCCAGCGCTGATACCAGGCATGGATAAGCTCACTGTACTCTGGATATTTTTTGGATTTCTCCAAAATACCTTTGGAAAAAAGTTGGCCAGAATCATGTTTTAGGTTCCAGTCATGATCACAAATATTCTCCAAAAACCATTCAACTTCTTCATCAGTCTGAAATAATTTGCGATATAGATAACGTGGATCCCAGTCTATCAGTACGTTACCAAGGTCAAAAACAACAGAATTGATCTTAATCATTAATTGAATATTTTGGATTACAACTTCGCCACAAGACCGCTTGTGCGACCAAAGTTAGCAACTACTGAGTTTGTTATTGCAAGAGCTATTTGCTGACGAGTTTTTGATTTCAACAGACTGCGTCTGTCATGTTTATTGTTAAGATTTGCTATTTCCACTAAAACAGATGTAGGTACCTTACTGTAGCGTAAAACAGCAGGAAGAGTTTTTCTGCCTTTTCGATACAGATAACCTCTGACTGCAGAAGAAACCCGGTGTGTGGGCAGCTTTGATTTGCGAAATTCATTGATGACTATTTTACCAAAAGATTTACTGAGTTTTTCTGAATACAGGTTGTCACTTGGTTTGTAAGTTAAACTGGGATTATACTCCTTTCGCTTACGATATATTTTATGTTTTAATCCAAACATGCCTCTTCGCAAACGTCGGTCTGGATAATATACCATTGCTCCTCTTAAAGAAGAATGAAGTGCATCACCATGCAAACTGATGAATAAGATATTTTTCTTAGGTACTTTTTTCTTTTTCAATTTATGAAAAATATGGTTTACAAGATAAACACGCATATTTGCCCCAGTACGGGAATTGCGATTCAAATACCTGGGAGTAACAAGGAGTTGTTCATCCTTATCATGCTTATGTGAAAGAAATCGAATCGGCTTTTTTTGATTAGGATCCGCCAGTGTATTATGTACAATTATCCCATGATTTTTCAGTAACTCGGTTACTCGCCTACTAATATCATAAACCACTTCATCTTCGTAAATCAGATCCTTATTTTTTTTACTTCCTGCAATTGCTCCGGGGTCTCCACCTCCATGACCTGAATCAAGAATAACATGTATTTTATGTACATTTTTTTTATCAGAAGAATTTGATTTCCTTGAGATGGTATTCGGCTTATTCTTTATTTTTTTATCTTTCTTAGCTTTAGGAACTGACTTTAAAGAATTGATTTTTTGTGCCTCAATTTTCTCAGCATTTTTAGGGGTACTGGATATGTTCCTTGGAAGATTCTCATTTTTCTTACTTCCAATATACTCTTCACTCAACAACTCCAGGGGAATTTTAATTTTCTGGCGGTTTTGAATAAGTCTAGCCTCAGAAATATTGTTCAATTTCAGCAATTGATTTGCAATCTGGTTGACTTCATCATTTAAAAGACGTCCAGTAAATCGGATTACAACTGAAGAGTATAACGTGTCTCCTGTTTGCATCTGATATTGCGCGAACAGTTTTCCTGATTTGTCCTGCTTAAGTTTCAAAGGTGGTTTGACTGCAAACTGCCGAAGTTTCAATTCAGGACTGATCCACTTCCAGGGAATTTTAATAATGTCACCAATTTGGAGAACGTTCCCATTCCTGCGCATTTTATTGAAACGCACTAAATTGCCTGCCTTGATTCCTTTTTTTGTAAAAAGGCCTGCAATCATGCTGGTTGTTTCCCATTTATAAGTAACATGGTGCTGCCAGTATTTATGTGTAGCTTTATCATTGAAAAATGACGCCTTGAGAGCAGAACTGCGGATATCTCCATTAATAACCTTAAGCGGGAAAGTAATGTATCTGTGCTTGTATAAATTGCGGGTTTTACTGTATTTCCTTATGGTTTTCAGGCTCCGATATTCAGGAACAAGAACTCTTTTGGCCAGACTGTAACCACCTTCTCCTGCTTTCGGCTTAAGTTTTACCACCAATCGTCTTCCATTCCAGCCAACCAGCATCTTTGACTGTCTTGAAGTTTTGTCGGGTAAACTAAAGCTTTTCCAATTCGATATTTTCTCAGATTTTGCAGCACCATTATCTGCAAGAGCTGTTAAGAAAAGCAGCAATATTGAGAATATGATGAATTTTAATTTCATGTTTTATCGCTGGCTTATGATATCTATGCCGTTAGAATTACCAGATTCAGGTTGTAGAATGTGGTATGGCAAGTACTGTTGGGATTTCACATTTTTTTCAGAGTTGAATTCCTCAGAAGAGCGGTAAATACTCGGCACATGGTATAAATATTCAGGTCTTATCCATTCCAAAGGGATTTTTATGTATTGGCCTGGTGAAAGATTCCGTGCATCAGCGAGTCCATTCAAGACCAGTAAATCACTTGCATTTTGACTTCGTGCATAGTGCTTTTTATCACCAATAAAACGTATTACCACTGAAGAATATAATGTGTCTCCGGGTTTGATTTGATAAAAAGCGTAACGTAGACCTGAATCGTCTCTTCTGATAACAAGTGGATCACGGACTGCTAATGGTTCAAGTTCCAGATCAGAACGCAAACTGTTCCATGGAATAGTAAATTGGGCCCCTTGTTTAAAAGATTCCTGATGGAAAGTGTAATTTCCAGAAGTGGTAAAAACTTTTTCAAGTAATTCGGGAGTTTCCCAGGCATAGGTAACTTGATGTAACCAACCCCCTGCTTCAACACGATCATTTGGGAAAAGAGAGCGAATTGCCTCACCCTGAATAACACCAATCAAAAATTCAAACGGAATTGTTAAGTAAACTTTGTGATTAAGAGGTTCCCCCCCAGTAAATTCACGTAGCCGCAGGAATTGATGAGAACCGTCCCTCAATACACGCAAAGCCAGCTGATATTCACCTTCATTCAATCTGGGCTTGAGTTGCACAAATAAAGATCCCACAGGTTTTTCAGTGACTGATTTTAGATTTTTAACACCTTTGCTGATAGGATCTCTGTGCCACCCTGCCCTCATAGGATCTCGGTTAGCAAATAAAAATGATGTTAGCGGTAGAATCTCTATTTGTGCCTGATTAAATTCAGCAGACTGAATGGTTGAAAAACCATGGAAATTGAATAGCAAAAAGTATCCTGTAATTGCAGCTAGGTATTTTTTAAATATCATAGTATCTGTGGATATCGCGCTGTAATACTTAAATTCTAGTGTTTCCCATACAACATCTGTACATTCAGTCTTTGTTATATAAAGAAGTATTTACTCTATTTACAACAAAAACTGTGCCAGTTGTTTATTCAACTTAAAACAGCTCTGATGGAGACCTATCTGAAATCTGAAAAAGAAGTATTAGGTATTAAATGGATGGAGGGTCAGAAAAATATTCGGCTGTGAAAAAGTCTTAATAATTTAATTTTTTATGAGAGTTTTTTTGTTGAATTTATTAACCAACTTTGAGATTTTCAGGAAGTAATCTCTCTTGGAAAATATTGAGCAGGTTAGAGTGAGACTTGTTCTTAGACAAACAAGCATATTACTTAACAATTAGTTGGTAATCAGGTCAGTTCTTAACAGGGAGGATATTTTTATTGAAATTATAATTTTCTTACAAACTCCGGCAATTAAATTAAATTGAGAAAAAATCTTAGTTAATGGGCAGGACATGGAGGAGTTTCAATTGGAAATAAATGCACAGCATTTTTTCCACATTACTTAAACAAATTATGAGGAAGCAAATATTGGATTCCAGAGGTATATGCATACAAATTATGGCACGTTACTGATGGAGCAGTAACTAATTTTTTGGAATCAATCTAGAAACGAAGGGGTACTTAAAACTTTGCCGATAAAACAGGAAACTAAGCTTTAAACTAAATAAGAAAAAATACTGCCTATATTTTTCCTCTAAATTCTGACTCCTCATAAAATTTGACCCTCAGAGGGGTCCTTGTATTTGAAAGAAAATATTTTTTTCTATTCAGGATTCAGATCCGCTAGGATTAGTTTCATAATCTTTCTTTTCCCAGCAATCCCATGAATCGTCGACTAATGACCCCATTCCCAGACGGGAGTCAGGCTCTACGTTCGCCCGAAAGACGTCTTTATGAGCATTTTCAGAATTTTGTGAATACTTTTCAATTTCACCTCCTTTTGCAAGGAATGCCTTTGTGGCAAGTTCAATATCCTCGCTTGTAGGAAGTCCTTTGGAGGAATTTTTACTACTCTTAGCTTTGATTTTACTGCCTGATCCAAAACGGTTTGATTGTCTATTAAATGTTTTATTCATCTCACTCCTTTCGGCACGTACTATATCAGGAGTTGCTGGTTATGTAAAGAAAAAAATATAGAGTGATGAATTTCAAATTAATTAAATTCTTGTAACTAATTTACAATTATGTTTGTTAATTCAATGTTTTAGGTCAGTTTATCTGAAATTATTTAATAATTTTTCCCACTCTAAAGGGAGTAAATTTTTTTTCAGATTATTGCAGGACTTGCAACAGGGGACTAAGTTCGATTTTATACTGCGGCCGCCGCGAGCCAGAGGAACAACATGATCCATTGTAAGTTTTCTGGCAGGAGTGTCAGTTTTACAGTAATAACATTTGTTACAGGCTCTTCTGTTTTTCCACCATTGGGATTGACGGAGTTCTCTGGCTTTCTGTTTTTCTCGTCGGATTATTTGCGGGTCAGCTTCCGAATGCCAATCTTCAATTTGCATTAAAACTTTCTAGGTGTCCAGCTGGGGGAACCTTCTTCAAAATCTTTTGGTGTACGTGTCAAACGCCTGCGTCCAGTTCCATCAACAAACATTACATATAATTTATCAATTCCTGTTGAAGAAGAAACATAAACGATTTGACGTCCATCAGGAGACCAGGAAGGTTGTTCGGAATTATAGCGCCCATGAGTTAAAGCATGATCTTCACCAGTAAACGGGTCCATCAAATGTATTTGACTAATTCCATATCTGAATCTGGAATAAGCTATCAGGGTACCGTCTGGAGACCAGACAGGATCACTGTTGCTGCCTCTTCCAAATGTAAGCTGGAAGGGGATTTTTGTGCCCAGCTTCAAAAAATAAATTTGTTCTTTGCCTGAGCGGTCGGAAACAAAAATCAAATTCTGATTGTCAGGTGATAAATCTGGAACTGTGTCAATAGCCTTGTGGGATGTCAATCGGGATTCCTTTCTAGTTCGTCTGTCAAAGATATACAAATCGGTGTTACCTTTCCGACTGAGAGTTACAATCAGTTTTTGGCCACTGGAATGCCATGAACCACCGCTTACACTTAGAAAATTACTTGAAACAAGAGCTCCTGAGTTGTTTGAAGCCAGCAATACTACGGGTTGTTTCTTTAGATTAAGATCATCGTAAATGATAGATGTACCTCTTCGGCTTAATGTAGTATAGACTATCGCATCACCTTGAGGATTCCATTTGGGCAGTAAACTGATATTAGGATTACGGGATATTGCGGCAAGTTTCTTTCCATGGGTATTAACTCTTGCAATAATTTTCCTACGCTTGGGTTGTTTAAGTGTAAACGCGATTGAACTGCCCAAAACTCCATCTAGCCCGGTCAGCTGAGCGGACAACTCGTTAATTAATTCCATCAAGTCTGATTCACGAAAACGGCCTTTCCGCAAAATCAGTTCAAGAGGAAACAGCGGAACTCCGTTGTTATCAGCAACTGTCAACATCAGGTGTTTTGAGATTAATTTGCCTGAGTTTGTTTTACTTTGATTAATTTTAAGGATAATTTTCATATCCACATCAGCACCACCTGTTGTTCGACAACTCCGGTATCTTGAATCAGTCACCATGAAAACACCACTCCAACAAAGGTTTCGATCAAAAATTCTTAGCCATCGACTTGCCGCTGGGTGTTCAGAGAAGCTGTCTTCGGCGATCAAACTTACACTAAATCTCGCGAAACCCAATCCACTTATAACAATTTCCTCAGTGGAGTATGTTTGTGCTCTTGCATAAGAAGAGACAAATATGATGAATACAGGTAAGAAAAAACGAAGCGATTGAACTACAAACAATTTTATAATAAAAGGCATGTGCTAATTTAGCATCCTCAACTCAATTTTGCGGAGACTGAATCCTGATCAAAACAATATAAGGGGGATTCTCAGCCAATGCTTTTGGCAGGGGATCGAGGACTGCATTGCGCACAGCCAGTTCAGCAGCCTGATCAAATGCGGTAGATCCACTGGAGTCTTTTATTTCATGGTAAACTATTTCACCTGCCTCATTAATTTTGAGCAGGATTCTGACAAACAAATTTGGAGAATAGCTGCCAAATTTCGGATTAATACGTGTTCTGATGTGCAGATTATATTCCTCTCCGGCAAGTTGAGCTAATTTTTTACGCTGCAAAAAACTCATATTGGGGATTTGATTTAATGCCTTATCTTCAGTCTGCTCAATAATTCCTATTTCTGGTAGGCCTCCATCAATTTTCATTTGATCCGCAGGCATTTCCCCCAACAAAGATTCGGGCTTCTCTTCAGGTTGATCGGGTTTAATACCAGGCACCTCGGATGATGAAGGAGTTAAAATTTTTAGCAACTTCTCAAAATCAGGATCTTTGGGCTTGGAAAATTCTGGTGTGCTCAATTTTTTTGGCTGCATATTTTTCACTTCGATCTTCGGTAAATCAATCTGGCTAGGTGAAAGCCTGGATTTCTTTGAAGTCAAAGGATTTAGTAACACTGGGTTATTTTTAACTTTCGGTAATTTCGGTATCGAGGTTGGTAAATCAGGAGTAGACAATAGTGGTTTCTCAGGAATCTTTATAATTTGTGTTTTTTTAAAATCAGGTTTCTTCCCTTCTCTCAACAAAGGGATCTTATTTGGTTGAGGCATTTTTAAGCGTGGTGCTTCCGGCTGAGGCAAAGCTGGTTTTGAAAGTACTGAATTTTTAATTGTATCTTGAAGGATTGGTTTTTTCAGCACTGGTTGTTTTGGTTCAGGTGTTGTCAACTTTTCAAGGGGTTTGGACTCAAGTTTTTGCAATACCGGCTTCTGAATCTTTTTTTTAGAATTAATAACTGGAGTGGACTTAACTGGGAGCTCGGCATAGCGTACACCAATTTTTGCTCGAATAGGAGGCGGTTCAGGCTTCAAAAACTCAGAAATCATGCCAACCATTATCACCAGCATCACGTGCAGCAACAGGGAGCCAAAAAACAGCAATGAAAAAATTCCTTGATCATTAAAAAAAAGCAGTTTTTCAAAAACGCTGAGATTTTCTGTAGAACTAGCCAAAACCGCTGGATGACTTCGAAATCCCACTATATTTCTTATTTTTTGAAAAAAATTCATTTTTTTCGTTTAGTACCTTGACAAATTTTTCAAATGACTATAATTCTTGTAGCGTCGATGATAAATTTTGTTGGCAAATCATTGATAATAACTGAGTTGCAATCAGCACCTCAGAGTTAGAAATTTTGCTGATAGTTATGTCTTACCGGACAAACTATCTGTTTGCTAATCTTTAAACAGGGAAAATATAATGACCAAATCTGACCTTATTGATGCTCTTGCAGCAGATACAGGCCTGACAAAGGCTGATTCAGACCGTTTTTTAAAATCATTCACATCCAATGTTGAAAAAGCTCTTAAGAGGGGTGATTCTCTCACATTGATTGGTTTTGGCACATTCTCAGTTTCTAACCGTGCTGCACGTACAGGACGTAATCCCCAAAACCCATCTCAAGTTATCAACATTCCTGCATCTAAAAGTGCTAAATTCAAAGCAGGCAGCGCATTGAAAAGCGCTTTAAACTAAAAAGGAGATTTGCAGGGTTCAGGGTTTTAACATTAATTCTGCCTTGAACCTTGCAGCATGAGTTCGTCTGAACTTAACTTCATAGCTCAGTTTCACTCTCCTCTTTTACCTTCTCAGCGGACTTTACAGCCATCATGCAATTTCCGGAAACTGATAGATCCAAGACAGGTTCTGTTCCGGATTTGTAATGTTCTTCATGAATATCATCATTATTATCACAAGCAGTAGCCCTTCTTCCGGACTTGTGAATTTTTATTGTTGTGATTCCGGGTGGTTGCGGAAACTGTTCCGTTGGTAAATTTGCAACAGCATTTTTCATAAAATTGATCCAGATCGGAGCTGCAGCTCTTGAACCAGTTTCTGATTTCCCCATATTTCTTGGTTGATCAAAGCCAACGTAAACACCTGTTAGTAACTGCGGTATATAACCTATGTACCATGCATCTACACTGTCATTGGTAGTCCCGGTTTTCCCTGCTGAGGGTCTTCCAATTGCCCTTGCCCGCCGTCCTGTTCCACGCTGAACTACATCTTGTAAAACATTGCTCATAAGAAATGCTGTTTCTTCTGAAGTAACTTGCTCTGACTCCGGGACACTTGATTCCAAAATATTTCCATATTGATCTTCAACTTTTAAAACGTAGATTGGTTTAACCAAACGTCCCTGGTTTGCAAATACTCCATATGCGCTTAACATTTCCTGCAATGTGACAGACAACGATCCAAGACAAGTTGTTAAATTTTGCATCATGTCAGCTGAGATTCCAAATCGTCTGCTGTATGATATAACCTGCTCCGGTTTTAACTCTTCACAAAGCCCAATTGTAGGCAGGTTTAAACTTTTTACGAGTGCCGTACGAAAGGTCACTTTTCCAATTACCTTGTCTCCATAATTTTTTGGTGTCCATATCTCTGCATCTCCTGCAGTCTGTGTGCCAGTAGCATAAGCTCTAGGGCTGTCTATTAACTCACTGCTGAGTGTAAATCCTGCATCAAGGGCAGCTGAGTATACTATTGGCTTAAAAGATGACCCTGGTTGTCTACGAGCCTGTATTGCTCTGTTAAACTCACTTTCTCCAAAACGATAACCGCCTGACATGGAAAATACCTCACCCGTCTTTGGATCCATAGCAAGCAAGGCCCCATTAACTAAAGGCTCCTGATATAGCTGAAGTCGAAAGTAATTTCTTTTTGAATCAAAATCTTCAAGTCTTACCAGAATTTTATCGCCTTTGGCAAATATTTCTGACGGATTTGTAATAGGTGTAGGTCTTTCATCTTTTATAAGTTCACCATTTTTCCAGGTACTTATATTACTCCATTCAAGTATTCCGACAGAATCCCCCAGTTTCACTGTAACTTTTTCATCACTGACTTCATTTACAACACCAGAAACAATGTTCTCCAGAAACATTGAATCAAACTGTAATGAATTTTCATCAGCTGTTTCTTGTATCAAACTATTGTTATCAGGAATATCCCTATTTTGTGCCCCCCTGTAGCCCTGACGTTTTGTTAACTCCAAAATTCCTTTTCTCAGTGCTTCATGGGCATTTGTCTGAAAATTCAGGTCCATTGCCAAATAAACTTTCAAGCCGCCCTGATATAGAACTTCCGAACCATATTTCTTGATAAGGTAACGTCGTACATGTTCAACATAATATGATGTGGCTTCAGTGGTTGAATCATGGACGCGAATAAGGCTGATAGGCTTGACAATTGTATCCTGTAATTCCTGCTCAGATATAAAACCTTCTTCTCTCATTCTTCTTAAAACAAGATTACGTCTTTGCTTTGCAAATTCTGGATTAATATGAGGAGCATAACGTGATGGCGCTGGAAGTATACCGACTAAGAGAGCACTTTCTGCAAGATTCAGTTCAGATGCATGTTTTCCAAAATAACCTTGAGCGGCAGCCTCAACACCTTCACCATTTCCTAAAAATACTTTATTTAGATAAAGCGAAAGTATATCCTGCTTGGAAAACTGCATTTCCATACGGAAAGCAAGAAGCATTTCTTTAAGCTTTCTAACAATCTGTTTTTCCCTGCTTAACAAAAACACCCTTGCTGTTTGCTGGGTTAGTGTGCTTGCACCTTGAACTATTCTTCCTGCCTTCAG
>JAKUUF010000120.1 GCA_022448705.1 SAR324 cluster bacterium
AATCTGAGTTTCTGGAATGCCACGTAGCCCCATTGCAGGTTCCCTTTTTCCTGTTTTTAAACCCTTTGCCCCCTTCAGGGCAATAAACCCGGCAATACCCTGAGGTTCATTATTTTCATAAACACGGGCAAAAATAAGATGAAATTTGGAAACTCCTCCGCCGGTTATCCAGTGCTTCATGCCATTCAGAATGTATCGGTCTCCTTTATGGTCAGCACGAGTGGTCATCTCCGTGGCGGCACTGCCTGCCTCTGGTTCAGTGATGCAGATGGCTGGCTTGTCTCCGCTTAAGACATGTTCTGCAGCTAATTTTTTTTGAACTTCTGTTCCGTACTTCATCACCGCTCCAATTGCACCCATATTGGCTTCAACGACTATACGCGCGGTTACTCCGCAGGCTTTGGCTATTTCTTCAATAACTAACAGTGTGTCCAGATACGTCATTCCCTTTCCACCGTATGCTTTCGGAATAGTCATGCCCATGAATCCCTGATTTGTAAGAAGTTCCACATTTTTCCACGGGTACTTCTCCGTACGATCAACTTCTGAAGCACGCGGGGCGATCTCTTTTTTAGCGAACTCACTTGCAGATGCCTGAAGTTGTTTTTGTTTTACAGTTAAATCATACATGGTCCGTTTTCAAGAAAAATTAAACTGGCTCTGATGTATCAGGCTTCATACGATTCATCATCACTGGACTGAACTGAACTTCTTGATTTTTTCTGATGCAGATATTAGACAGAGGCAGATTATCTTCTTTAGCGGGAAAATCTGAACGGAAGTGGGAACCACGGCTTTCTTTTCGTAATTTAGCGCTTTCAATAATTAAATCGCACACATCCAGATAATTCAAAATACTGAGATATTCCATCCATTCCAGATGAAATGCACGGTTGCCCTGAGTCAGGGCAATTAATGATAATTGTTCCCGGATTTCTTTCATTTCCATGTCAGCATTTTCCAGGCTTGCTTCACTGCGCACCAAGCCGGCATTTTCCCACATGTTATTTTTCAAACGATCGCGTAAAGAATAAATTGAAGTAGACTGCTTGCGCTTAAATGGTTTAAGGGTTGTTTCAATTATTTCACTGATCTGAGAATCTTGAACAGTACATTCCCGGAATTCGGTCAGGTATTCTGCAATCGTGTCACCAGCAATTCCTCCAAACACAGTTGATTCAACCACTCCATTACCTCCAAGTCGGTTAGCACCATGCACTCCTGCGGCATCTTCACCTGCAGCAAACAATCCTTCCAAATCAGTACGACAATCCTGATCAATACGTAATCCTCCCATTATGAAATGTGCGGTAGGTGAAACTACAACCGGAGCATTTGGCAAATCATATCCCACATCTCGGCATCGCAGGCTCATTCCACGAAAGTTTTGCATAATAAAATCTGCTCCCAGATGAGAAGCGTCGAGATATATTCCTCCTTCAGGAGTACCGCGACCAGCCATTATTTCCATGAAGCTACTACGTGATACCACGTCACGTGTAGCCCTTTCTTCCCGTGGATCGTAGTGGTGCATATACCGCTCTCCCTTACCGTTCAGTAGGTATGCTCCGGCACCTCGCAGGCCCTCTTCGAGAACAGTCCCTGAAATCATGCTGTTACCTGCAAGTAATCCTGTTGGATGGAATTGGACCATTTCCATGTCAATCATTGTAGTACCTGCGCGAAAGCCCATTGCAATTCCGTCACAGGTTTTGTCATGACAAGGTGCAGTAATTTTGTACATGGTAGGTCCTCCGCCTGTTGCCAAAAGCACTGCACGGGCCTCAACAACTATAAATTCACCACGGCGCAAATCTATTAACAAGGCACCTGATACCTTTTGACCGGTACGGTCAAATAATAAATCAACTCCCCGCATTTCTTCACCGATAATGACGTTATCCATTGCGGCCACTTGTTCAGACAAACGGTTAATGATTTCAATACCGGTTAAATCACCTTTGTGAACAGTACGGTCGAAAGACTGACCGGCAAAAGGTTTTTGATGCACGGTGCCATCAGGGTTGCGATCAAAAAAACATCCTGCTCGATTTTCCAGTTCCAGTAAACGCTCTGGAGCCTCACAAACCATTTTCCAGGCCAGGTCCTGATTGTTAAGCCATTGTCCCCCGTTTATTGTATCGAGAAAATGGGCTTCCACTGAGTCGCTCTTGTCTATCACAGCGTTATAACCTCCCTGGACCATTCGTGTGCATCCGGATTTGCCAAAAAGACCGCGTACCGCTAAAAATACCTCAGGCTGGGGCTTGTGATCCATCAGGTGCAAAACAGCACAAAGACCGGCACCTCCAGAACCAAGGATCAAAACATCGGTTTGAAGATGTTGCCATGAATTTTTCATTATTTCTGCTTAATGTGCTGGAACCAGAATCTGCGGAACAAAAAGAAAGGAAGCTGAAATTAATATCACCGTGCAGCCTGTTAATGCCAAACCGAAAAGTAATTTCTGATGTCCAGCCAGATTGAAGCAGTCAAGTGCTATGATCCGTAATCCGTTGAACATGTGAAATGCAACAGTCAACACGAGCATAAATTCAGCAAATTTGAAAAAAGGTGAAGTGTACAAGTTCATTTCCTGATCAAACATCTTCTGTCCCAGTTGTGAACTGTGGATGGAGATAAAGTGAGGAACTAGATAAATTGCGAGGGTCACTCCGGTCAATCGATGTAACAGCCATGAAATGTTTCCCACGCTTACCTGGGATAAATGTGAACGCTGAAAATTCACTAACCAGCTCATGGTACTATACCAAATAAGGGCTTTAACCCATAATAACCATAGATCGTCAAACCGATTCCGCCAATCCAAAACAACCACCCTGTCTGCCGTTGTAGAGATGGAGAAGGATCATAATCCATGAAAATACTCCAGAGACCATTAAAAGCGTGGTATATCACTGCGGGAATAAACAGAATGTAATAAATAAACCAGAAATTCCCTTCCTGCAAACGTGCAGAGATTGTCTGCCAATTCAAATCTCCCTGGTTGACTACATTAACTGTCCAGAGATGAACTACCAGTGCATACGCAAGGAAAATCCCGCTGACACGCTGCATCAGCCAGCCAAACATTCCCCGTTTTTGAATCAAATTTTGAGTCTTATTCATATTACTTCATGATCACGGTCCATCTCTTCCCCGTATCGACTCAGCACAGGTTGAGGCAGTTTCCCATATAAATCTTTAAGGTTTTTATTTACCTGCTGATTGCACAATTCAAATAAACTGTTGCCCTGATTATCACTTTCCACAATAAACGGCCCCATTTTTTCCACTTCCAGAACCCAGACTGCCTGTGCCACTCCCAGTTCTTCAAGCCAGTATGCATCATGTACCTTTCTAATCGAACTTCCGTAGGTGGCACCTAAACCATAACCTACAGTTGTAAGATAGAAAGCACCTGCAGGTACAAAAAGTTTTTTATAGTCATCGGATGTCATCCCGGCTTTTCCTATGATGATTTTACAATTTGTTTTTTTAAAAAATTTCTCCATCCATTTGCCAAAGCGGAACGAAGCCGTTCCAGTGATGGCTTTGACGACATAACCATTTTCACCGGCTGTTGCGGCAGGTGAACAATGGAAATTAACATTGGTTATTTCAGAAATGGGGACAGGCAGTTCCAAGCCTTGTTCAATCAATCTCATATACAT
>JAKUUF010000121.1 GCA_022448705.1 SAR324 cluster bacterium
TCTGGCAAAGACTTTTGAAGAACTGTCGAAAACAGACATTGCAGACTATGCATTGGAGACACTTTTTGAAAGTCAGATTGAGGATATCTGGCTGGTTGGAAGACGGGGGCCTTTGCAGGCGGCTTTTACACCGGTAGAAGTCAGGGAGTTTCTGGAACTGGACAGTGCTGATGTGATACTGGAAGGTGGTCACCTTAGATTGGATACGGAGAGTCGACGTAGTCTAGAAACTGATGCAAGCAAAGACACAAAGAAAAATATTGAAATTCTCAAGCAGATTTCAGAAAAGAATTCTTCCAATAAAAAGAAACGAGTCCATTTTCTTTTTCTTGCATCCCCGCTTGAAATATTGGGGAATGGGTGTGTAGAAAAAATCAGGATGGTCAGAAATGAGTTGGTCAAACGGGATGACGGAAGCCTGCGTCCACAGGCAACTGGTGATTTCATGGAAGAGAATGCAGGTTTGATTTTTCGCTCAATCGGATATCACGGCAATCCTCTGGCGGATGTCCCTTTTGATCATAATTCCGGAACCATCCCCAACGAATGCGGACAAATAATAGATGAGGATCAGGACAAATCACTTCGCACTCGTGAATATGTAGCGGGATGGATCAAGCGCGGACCGACAGGCGTGATCGGCACAAATAAGCAGGATGCGGTAGAAACTGTTCATCGCATGCTGGAAACTTTTCTGCAGGAAAAAATTGAACCCAGGCAGCAAACTGACAGTTCAGGTATCGAATCTCTGCTGAAAGAACGGAATGTGGACTATGTGTCTTTTGAAGACTGGAAACTGCTTGACGAATACGAAACAGAGGCAGGTCAGGAACAGGAGCGGCCAAGGGTTAAAGTTACTTCAATCGAAAAAATGCTGGAAATAATCCGGGACAAAAAAAAATAATTCAGCCTTTCAACTGTCAATTCCAATCACATCTGTCACACAATTAATTCCGTCCCTTTCAAGCAATTCTGCAAGTTCCTGTTTAACTCTCTTTACCAGTCCGGGGCCTTCATAGATAAGAGCAGTGTAAATCTGCACTGCTGCTGCACCGGCCCTGATTTTCTCATAAGCATCGGCACCGCTAAAAACTCCTCCTGTGCCGATTATAGTCACTTCATTTCCCAGTTCCTGAAATAGAACCCGGACCACTTCGGTGCTGCGTTCCTTGAGAGGTTTTCCGCTGAGTCCTCCCTGCTCAATTTTCTGGCTGCTTTTCAGCTGCTGTCTATCCAAAGTCGTGTTTGTGGCAATCACTCCCTGTATTGGAAACTCCTTTATAATCCTGGTACAGTCATGCAGCCCCTGATCATCCAGGTCCGGAGAGAGTTTTAAAAGCAAGGGAGTTTGCCGGATGTTATTCTGGTCAAGTTTATCCCTTCGGGAACAAACAGATTCCAGTAATTCACGGAGCATTTGCTTTTCCTGAAGTCTTTGCAGACCTTCTGTGTTTGGAGAGCTGATATTGATGGTAAAATAATCCGCAAAGGGATGAAGTGCACTAAGTGCGGACACATAATCTTCCCGGGCTCTTTCCAGAGATGTATCTCCGTTTTTTCCAATGTTGATCCCCAGCATGCCGGATGAAAACTTTTCGTGCTGTTCTGAGGATTGATTGATTGTATCAGCCTCTTCGGGAGAGTTTACTTTGGTTCCTGAATCAAGCTTTCCCGCGAGTTTCTGGATGCCCTGGCTGTTGAAACCCAGACGGTTCACCAAAGCCTGATCCTCCAGGAGACGGAAAATGCGGGGTTTGGGATTACCTGCCTGTGGAAGTGGAGTTACTGTGCCTATTTCCACAAAACCAAACCCGAGAGCAAATAAGGCGGGATATATGCGCCCGTCTTTGTCAAATCCTGCCGCAAGCCCTATTGGATTATTTACTGTTTTTCCAAAAAGTTTTGTATGCAGAACTGGTAAGTCTTCCCGGAATTGCCGCCTCAAAAACGGGATTACACCGGGAATTTTTGAAACCATCTCAACCGAAGACAGCATCCTTTCATGTGCTGTTTCGGCATCACCGGAAAAAAAAAGAGGTCGAAGTTGACGAAAAACAAAATCAGCTGAGGAACTCATTTTCACCCCATGCTTCAGACTCAAAAACGTATAGTTCTGCCTCACGGTCATGCCAGCTTCCTTCAGGCAAATCAGCCTTGCGACACAGTTCTTCAAGAAACGTATGAAGGTCCCAGCCGTTTGAAACTGCCACTTCCGGCAAAAAAAGGGCTCCCTTGGAACCTTTATTGATCATCAAGCCGTGTTTCCCAATTTTAACATCTTCAGGTTTTGAAGGAGCCAGAGGTGATAGCACATTTATTTCAATTAACAAATCCGGCAATTCATCAAGTGTAAGGGAAGGAAAACGTGTATCGTCCACGGCTGATGATATTGCTGTTTTGGCAACTGCTTCAATCAAAGGGTAGCGTGGTTTGGACTGACCGATGCATCCACGAAGATCTCCGTGTTCCCTATTCCTAAGCGTAACGAAAACCGCCCGCTTTTCAAGCAATTCCGGAATCTCAGTTGGGAATTGAATTCGTTCCCCATTTTCCAGAAAATTTTCCAGTGACTGCCTTGCAACACGCAGTAACTTGAGTCTGAATTGCGCTGAAAGTTGAGTGCTCATTTCTGGAGAGTATTCAGAAAGTTAAGAAGTGATCATTCCCTCTAAAGTTTAGCATGAAATTGAGTATTAAAAAAAAGTCAATTCATTTTATTAAGTATTGCTATAATCTGGAGCGATGAGTGTTATCTGAAAAGTGCTGAAAAATTTACAAATTCTTTTACATATTTTTTAGAATAAATTATAAAACTCATGACTTTCCAGAAAAACTATGCTTCACCAAAAACTTGCCGTTATTTACGTATTGTGGATAATGGCATCGTTTTAGTATAATTCCCCCAGTTACATAATGAGCGGCCAATCAATTAAACTAACTATTGACAAGCGCAGCATAGCCACGCTCACTCTGAACCGTCCTGAAGTACACAATGCGGTAAGCCTGGAGATGATTCGTGAAATGCGCAAAATTATTGCAGAACTGAATTCAAATCCCGAACCACGCGGGGTTATTCTCACTGGTGCAGGAAAGACTTTTTGCGCCGGCATGGACCTGCGCTGGATGCAGAAAATTTCAACTCAAAATCGTGCAAACAGAATTGCAGAAGCAACAGAATTATCTGAAATGCTGAATGAGTTGGACCGGCTTAACAAGCCTCTTATAGGTAAGATAAACGGACATTCTTTTGGAGGAGCCATAGGTCTGATATCATGCTGCGATTTTGCGGTGGCTGCAGAAGATGCTGAATTTTCCCTGACTGAGGTTCTGCTGGGCCTGCTGCCAGCCACAATTTCGCCGTTTGTCATAAGACGAATTGGAGCGGCAAACGCAAGGCGCATTATGCTTAATGCACATCGATTTTCAGCAAAAGAAGCGGTTCGTCTCGGTTTGGTTGCAAAAGCTGTATCCAGTCAATCATTGGAAGAAGAAATTGAGAAGGAAATTACAGAGCTGCTGCGCTGTGCTCCAGAAGCTGTTGCTTCCACGAAAAGCCTAATTTCAGAAGTACGTGGAAAGGAACCGCAGGCTGTTCGAGAATATACAATTGAAAAGCTGGCCGATGCATGGGAAACTGAATCAGTCAAAGAAGGAATAGACGCGTTTTTCAGCAAACGCAGGCCTGCATGGAGCCAATAATTAAACAAAAGATAACGTAGAAAATGTTTAATTATTTCAAAGCAAAAACTGTCCGAATAGTTTTTGCGGTAATTTGCATGATGCTGGCTAGCGTGATAGGCGCAGTTGCGCAGCAAGACTTCAGTTCCCAGGAATCTATTTCTGAACCGTGGTCTGAAGAAAAGGACTTATCAACACCAACTGTATTTGGGGGTGTGGGCAGAAAGTTACCTACTTGGCAATTTGGTTTGGACCTGATAATACTTGCCAATCCTCATTACAGC
>JAKUUF010000122.1 GCA_022448705.1 SAR324 cluster bacterium
TTCCCGTGCAACAGTACGATTTGATTTGCCAGGTTGGAACCATTTAATTGTTTGATTTTTCTCATGTTGCTCATCTAGTAGTACTCTGTTTTCCTTTGCAAGCATCCATTCCATCACTTCTGCGCGAGAGGAGGCACGAACGTATAAACAACGGTTTCTTAGCTTGTTTCTATGTTCAAGAATAAGCAATACTTGCCGTACTTTGCTTTCGGCAATTCGCATCCAGCCAATTGGGAATTTTTTCATCCATTGCTCGAAAATGAAAAATGAGCCAGTATTTTTCTCTAATTTTCTCTTTTTAAGTCGATCATAATGTGGTTGTGCGGTTTTTGAGAGGTCATTTCTTGACGGTTTCAATCCATCCTCAGCAAATTCAGGCCAGGGCAGAAACAATTCAGGAATTTTGAAACGAGGCAGACTTTTTTCAAGGAACTTCCGCAATTCATGTTCTGAAGCTGAGACAGAACTTTTAACAAAAGCAACAGGTCTTTGCCCAAATTCAGGATCTTTAACTGCGACCACAGCAGCACGTTCTGTGTCCGGAAACTGAAGAAGAGAGCGTTCAATTTCTTCCGGATGGATATTTTCTCCTCCGGAAATGAACATGCTGTCCTTACGGCCTGTGACTATCAGGTAATCATTTTTCTCAGCTAATTGAGGTGACTTTGTTTTATTCTCAAGATCGATTTTCTGGAGATTTGTCTCATTATTTTTTTTAATCAGGTAACCTGTATCACCGCTTGAAAACCAGCCTTGATTGTCAAAAGGCTGATTAAGACCAGATTCTGAGAGATAACCGCAGAAAAGTGTTTTTCCTCGAAGCTCTATTTGATTTTGTGGTGAAATTCTTACTTCACGAAAAGGCAGTACTTCCCCGGCAGCTAACCATCCCTTTTTGGTTTTTACAGGACTGGATGTAGCAACTTGCGACGCCATTTCTGTGGAACCGTAGGTTGTCCGTAGTTTCAATCCAAGCTTTGAAGAATGTTCCATTAATGATTCAGGAATTGCTGAACCTCCGAGTAAAATAAGCTTCAGCTTATGTAATGAATTTCTCCCTTTGCCTGTTTTCAATAGACGCTGCAACTGAGTTGGCACCAGTGAAAGATGAGTAATTTGATTTTTCTCTATGTTTTGAATCAATGATTTGTTTTTAGCAGGAATAACAATGGAAGAACCGGAAAGCAGTGACCTGAAAAAGATGGCAAGTCCGCCCACGTGAAACAGCGGCAGTGACATGAGCCATCGGTCTCCCGGTTTCAATGGCATTATCCTGTTTGCACCCAGCGCACTGAAAAAGTGGTTTGCCAGGGTATGTATCACTGCTTTTGGAAAACCGCTGCTTCCGGAAGTAAAGATGATGGTGCTCCAGGCATCCGGATTCAATAGCGGCATTTCCCTTGTAATTTTGGACTTAGAATTTGTGTGGGTATAATTTTCGGATAAAGTTAAACCACATTTCACTTTTCGAAGCAGTTCTTCCTTTTGTTTTGGTGGAAATTTTGGATTCAATGGGACAGCTATCCCTCCCCGCATCCAAATGGCCATCATTGCCAGCAGCAGGAATTCGTAATTTTCTGAGCAAAGACCGATTCGTTTTTGAGGATCAGTGCATAAAGAATTGCTTAAAAGGCGGGCTTCATTAAAAAATTCAGCAAAAGTCCAGCATCGTTTTTCATTTATCAGTAAGGGGAGATCTTTGTACTTATCGTATAACTGATCTAGCAGGTTTTTATTTATTTCATCCATCAGTTTTACCAGCCGCCCTGAGAAATTTTGTTAAGATAATCCTTGTTTGCAACTGGCCACGAGTTCGGGAAAACATAATTCCCCTGTGAAATGGAAAAAGGAGGATCTGCCAGGTCATATTGAAAGAATTTTGCACTATCAAGTCCTGCAGGTGTTCTTTTATTAAGCAGACACAGGTCTGTAAATGCTATCCAGTTAAGTCCAATACCACTTTCCATGCTGCTGCTTATTACTGCCTGCAGCTTGTGCTTTTCAGCGTGATTGATCCACAAACGGGTATTTACCCATCCACCCAAAATACCTGGTTTCAAAATCAATGCACTTATTGAGGAATTGGGTAGTTCAATAGGATCAGGATTACTCCATAATGTTTCGTCAAGAGCCACCTGCATACCTGTGTGCTCATGAAGTTTTTCAAGCTGTTTAATATTTCTGAGCGGCTCCTCACAATATTCAAGGTTAAAGTCCCGTACGCCCATTGCAAACTCAGTTGCCTGATTAAATTCCCATCCGCGGTTTGCATCGACTCGTAAGGCAATTTGATTTCCAAAAATCTTTTTTGCAAGTTCCAACCTTTTTAAATCTTCATGCACTTTCAATTGCCCAACCTTTATTTTTACTGCCTTAAATCCATCAAGTTTAATTTGTTCACATTGGTGCCTTAAATCATCTCCGGAACCTGTGACCAAAGCATTCACTGGAATTTGCTTTAACGTAGTATGGTTTTCTGCCCTCTCGCTTTCAAAAATGACTTCCGCTCTAGAGTGAATCTTCTCCTCTAAATCAAATTTTTTGAATAATGTACGCCATGCCATTTCAAATCCAAAACGGACTGAGGGAGGCAAAGATTTGAATAAATCAGGATTTTGTTGAAACGATTTTGTGAGGAATTTTTTTAGTTGAGTTTCTGCCTGTGACAAGGACTCCACATGCATTAACGGCATTGGTGAGATTTCACCTTCACCAAAATTTCCTGCCTGGTCGTAAAGGCGCAGAATAAGACCTTTTCTTACCTTCAGTGTCTGACCGAGCATCCTCAACGGATTTTTTAAAGGAAGAGAATAATTGTAAAGTTCCCAGCGGCAGGAATTCATAATTATCCTATCCACCATCCGATTGAAAAAAGGATGCTGTAAAGAATTATCAGCTTGCCTGAAGTACTTAATGTCTGGTTCAACTCCCTGCCACTTACTCCGGAAATAATCTGACGAATTGCTGAGTAACCGGGAATAATTATCAGAGCTGAAATACATGCATACCATTTCCCGTTTAACCATGAAGCCAGTAAAACGGGTAGCATCACTGCGGAAGCAAAAAGTGCAAGGTATTCAGCTCGGGCAAAAGCAGGTCCAAAACGCACTGCCAGTGTCAGTTTACCTGCTTTTCTGTCAGTTGGTTCGTCTCGTAAATTATTAACAGCAAGAAGGGCTGTTGCTAACAATCCGGGGCCTAAACCGGCATAAAAAACTATTTCCGTAACCTCTAATGCTTGCACATAAAAAGTTCCGCATACAGCAACCGGACCGAAAAATATCAGTACAAATAAATCTCCCAGTCCCAGATAACCCAGAGGCCATGGACCGGCTGTGTAGAGTATTCCCGAAGCTATGGAAAGCAGTCCGATTAATACAATCGGCCATCCTCCTCGATAAACTAGGTACAAGCCTACCAATACTGCAAGTCCGAATGTCAGCACAAAATTTCTAAACATCGTTTCGGGTGCAACTAATCCAGCCTGGGTCACACGTAAAGGGCCCAGACGTTCTTCATTATCAGCACCCTTGAGATAGTCAAAATAGTCGTTGGCAAAGTTTGTTCCTATTTGGATTAAAAGTGCTCCGGCAAGAGCAGCAAATGCAGCTCCGGCATGGCCCTGTCCTCCCGCATAAGCCATGGTTGTACCGATCATTACAGGCGCAACAGCAGCAGAAAGCGTTTTTGGGCGAACTGCCAAAAACAAAACCCTGAGATGTTGCATGGGATTCATGGCTGGCGGGTAAATTGACTAAAATCCGGTTTACGTTTTTCCAGGTATGCGTTCCTTCCTTCCTGGCCTTCCTCTGACATATAATAAAGCATTGTGGCGTTACCTGCCAGTTCCTGAATGCCTGCTTGACCGTCGCAATCTGCGTTCATTGCAGATTTCAAACAGCGCAGGGCCATTGGTGAGTTCTTTAGCATCT
>JAKUUF010000123.1 GCA_022448705.1 SAR324 cluster bacterium
CGCAATGCCAGTGGGTTATGTTCACGAAAGAATTTTTGCTGTTCCGGATCAAGCAGAAGTTTATTTGCAACTTCTTCATATTGATAATCTGCTACAATGTCGCAGGTTGCATCGTAGCCAAATAAATAATCGACTGTGGCAGCCATTTCATGTGCACCTTTGTAGCCATGTTCACGCATTGCCTGCTGCCATTTTGGATTAAGTACACGGCTTCTGAAGACACGATTAAATTCTTCCTTTAAGGTTCTTACTCTGATTTTCTCAGGATTGCTGGAATCACCATGATAAGCAGAAGGGGCATTCCCTCGAATTTCAGTTATTGCTGCCTGAAGACCACCTTGAAACTGGAAATAATCATCTGAATCAAGTATATCGTGCTCACGGTTGTCCTGATTCTGGTGTACTATCTCAACAGAACTGAGACGTTCACGCAGCAGGTTGATTTCTTCAGAACTTGTACCGTCTGAATCGTAGGCATGTCCTCCCCATTTCAAAAATACTTTTGTCAAATCAGCACGTGTTTCCCAGTTTCCAGCATCTATCAAAGGCAGAAGTCCGGTGCCGTAGGCCCCCGGTCCTGAACTGAAAACCCTCAATTCAGCCAGGCGTTTTGCATTGTCCTCCGAAATTCCTTTGTTCTGCAAACGCTGTTGATCAGCAAGCCACGCCGCCCGTACAGGATTCATTTCTTGGGGTTCATCCAGTTTTGCCAGCCTCTTTGGAACAGTTGAAAGAAGCCGCATCACATCACCAAAAGAATCCCGGAACATTCCGGACACACGTAGAACCACATCCACCCGTGGACGCCCTAAAACAGAAAGCGGCAATATCTGAAAATCTATCACCCTTCCGGAAACCGGTTCCCAGACAGGTTCACATCCCCAAAGGGCCAATGCCTGTGCTATATCATCCCCTCCGGTTCGCATGTTAGATGTTCCCCAAATTACAAGCGCAGTTGTTTTAGGGAATTCTCCATGGTCGTCACGATATCTTTGAATAAGCTCTTCTGCCAAATCCTGTCCACAGCGCCATGCGGTTTGGGTTGGAATTACTCGAGGATCGACAGAATAAAAATTTCGACCCGTCGGCAGAACATCGATCCTTCCGCGAGTGGGTGCACCTGAGGGCCCCGGACTTACAAACCTGCCTTCCAGTGCCAATGCAAGGCTTCTTGTTTCTTCCGCACAGCGTTTGAATCTTGGCAATAATATTTCATGCATCCATAGTCTAAGTTTTTCCGTCCCTTCATTTTCTGGAAACATTTTATTATTCTCATTTAATGGAGCAGACAATTCAAAATTCACCCATTCTCTTGCCATTTTTTCGATCCTGTCCCTTTCGCTGATAGAAAGTGAATCAAGATTATAATCGTGACCCTTGCCCAAAAGTGCCTGCAGCAAACCCGGACGTTCCGCTGAAGACATCCTGAGCAGGCTGAGAAGGAAGTCAATACGTTTTTCTCCTTCAGGAATCTGTCCGAAAATATGTAAGCCTGAGCGGATCTGACTTTCTTTCAATTCACACAGATGATTGCTGAGGGCATTGAGAGGATCTTCATCTTGAGGAAGTTCCGCACTCCATTCAGCATTTTCCAGCAAATGTTCAATTTCGTGCTCAAGTTCGTGTGCACGTTCCGGATAAAGTATCTCGCAGTGCGCATGTTCTTCCAGCAATCGCTCTGCCTTGTCAAATTCCTCATAAAGACCAGCACGCGTCAAGGGTGGAGTTAGATGATCTATAATTACTGCGGAAGAGCGACGTTTGGCCTGTGCACCCTCACCAGGGTCATTGACTATGAAGGGATATAAATTAGGCAAGGTACCTAAGGCAATTTGAGGAAAATCCTCAGGCCCAAGAGCCACACTGCGGCCAGGCAGCCACTCCAGATTGCCGTGCTTGCCGAAATGAATCACGGCATGTGCCTTGAAATCCTCTTTAATCCACTGATAAAAAGCCAGATATTCGGGAGGGGGAGGCAAAGCAGGATCATGGTAAATTGCCTGAGTCTGCAGACCATATCCACGCTGGGGCTGGATACCAATGAAAATGTTGCCGAAACACTTTCCGGCTACTGTTATCAAATCAGAATATGACTTTGGATAGTCAGGATTATTTGTCCATTGTTTGGAAAAAGCATCCCTGCTTGACTCCGGAAGGGTGGAAATCATCCCGAATAAACGATCACAGGAGATGCTTTGATCAGGATCTTTGCCATAATTCATTTCCTCATCGTTGGTAATTCCTTCCTGTAAAATACGCATCAGTTCATCTCCGTTTTCCGGAACACTTGGCCCTTCTTCCTCAGAAACTAATCCATAACCACGTTTATCCAGTTCCTTCAAAAAGGCAACTACACTGGCAGGTGTGTCCAGTCCCACCCCGTTCCCGATGCGGCTGTCTTTGTTTGGATAATTAGCCAGAATTATGGCTAAACGTTTTTTACAATTTTCAGTGCGGCGCAATAGTACCCAGTTTGCAGCAAGGCCTGACACATGTGTGATTTGAGATTTTTCAGGTTCAAGGCGCTTAAGTCGAAACTCCGATTCAGAATCATTTTCTTTCCCATAAGAAAAAACTTCATCATGCTTAAAGCCCACAACTGTGCCGAAAAAACGCCCGTCAGTTTCCGGAAGTGCAACCGACATCGCTGCATTTGAAGCTGAAATACCCCGCGGATTATTTAACCACGCCTCTCGATCTTCTGTCGAAGTAGGCACCTGAATTACCGGACAATTGAGGGTCTCCAAAAATGAAACACGATCATCTCTACTTTTTCCTGAAGGGCCGCTTCCTATAGAAAAACCTTGCATGGTCAATATAGCGTCCGGTGGTTCCTGTTCAGCTTTCCTGAGCAGTTCCTGCTGTGCACTTTGTTCACGAAGCGAGTAGGCATAAAATTTTGAAACTGCCAGTCCTTGTGCCTGCAAAGATTCAGTCAATGAATCAATGACGGCCATGTCTCCTGATTGATGCAGAGCGCGATAAAAAGTAATCCAGACTCTTCCGGTTTCATGTTTTTTGATCTTGACTGCCGATCTGTTTTCAATCCAGCCAAATTTTGGAACTTCAAATGCTTCCGGGAATCCCTCATTTCTGTTTTGCAACAACAATTCAACTGCATCTGCAGCAAGGACCATGTTCTCAATCCCGCCTTCGCGAAAGTAGGAAAACATTCTGTTTACTAAGGGTTCTTCATAATCATTAAACCGCATCAACTCAGGATCCCACTCATCTGTCCCAGGCAAAACAAGAATGCTTGTCTTGGCTCCATGACTTTTTATATGGCTTACCTCATCAAGCAGGTGCGGGAAATAACCGTATCCCCCGTGTAAGCGGAAAATCGCCAGTCTGGCTTTACACAGTACATTATCAACAAAATTTTCTGCAGCCTTTGGATGAAGCAGGTGACCTGACTGGAATAAACCGAGTTTTTTACCGAAACGATCGCTCCAGATTTTTGCGAGTCCAGCAAGCTCAGTATCGGCAGTGCTTATGAATAAAATTTCGGATGGATTTTGGCTTATTGTTTCGAATTTACGCTCATGATCCAGCTCTCCGGAAAGTGTGGCAACTCTATGCATTTAGATTCCTGCTATTTTACTTCTGCATTCCATCAAAACCACGTCTCTCCATTCACCTGCAATGGAGCCATAAGACATCAGCGCAAGCTGTCTGCGTGTGTCTCCTTTTCTGAAACCGTGTTTTTCATGAACATAGAGGCTGATATTGTTTTCCGGAAATACCTGAGCCTGCAGTGTCCAAAAACTAGACTCTTCCGAGGAGATTATGAGACGTTCAAGCAGGATGTATCCTATGCCTTGATTTTGTGCATTTAAGGAATGGTAGATGCTGACTTCCTCTACTCCGGAATATACCTTGCTGGGTGA
>JAKUUF010000124.1 GCA_022448705.1 SAR324 cluster bacterium
ATAGCCTTTCGTTAACAATGTTGCTGTGTGATCATTTTTGCAGAAACTACAAAGCTCCGCATTCAGGCTTTTAAAGTGCTCGAAGATATAACATCAATTATCTCATGTCAAGAGAAAAAGTTATGCCTCTCCTATGCCATTTGCAGTTACAGCACTGAATAGGATGATTCCCATGCCTTTTTGACCGCTGTTTCAAATCTGCGAATTATCAAAAAAACTTAAACAATTTTTTCCAAACAACAATTTTACCCGATAAAGATAATTTTGCAAGATCTGGCATGAAAACTTGAATAAAACTCTCCTTAGAGAATACTTTTTTTCTGGTTCTGAAGTTTTTTTACTTCATCATATATAAATTCTTTCGTATTTTTAGAATTGTGCACAGCAACTATGATTGTACTGAAAACATATGTTTTTCCCGAGTTCTTTCCATAAAAAGTGATTATAAATTATTTTGACAAAAAATTTAAAATCAGTGAAAATTAACCACAACAATCAACAACAGGTTTAAAAGATTAGGCTCCGTTGCTCCTCGTGAAAGAGCACTTCAATTCTCAAGATGAGTGACACTACCGCAAAAGTAATAAACCTTGCGGACCGCAGGGCAAAAAAAGAACATGAAGCCCGCAATGCTCCGATCCCAGGCTGGATAGTCTGGCTGCATTGTCCTAAATGCAATACCCTTGAATATTCAGAAATCTCGATGCCGGACGGCAGGGTACACAAAAAATGCGGTACACTTGTGGAAGAGGAAGAAATACAGATTGACGTGAGAGCTGAATACACCATCTCTATGCGCAATTCAAAGCGGCTTGATGAGCTGTTCAGGGAAACAAAAATACCGGGGTTTATGAAGCCTCTGGCAAAAAAGGGAATCGGGATGCTGGAAAACCTGCAGGCTGCAGAAAAAGAATACAGGAAGAGACTGGAAAACATTGCAGGTGGTACAGTCAGCCCTTACCAGGATGAATGGGATGAAAAGTCACTGGATATGGATTTGAAAATTCTTGATCCGCTGGGATTGATCCTCACAGAAGCACGCCAGCCTGACCTTCATTTTCCGGAAGTAGTTTCCTGATTCCCCATGCAGATTCCTGCCGCTTTAGAACGGCTGATTGAAGAATTTTCTAAATTTCCGGGAGTTGGGCGCAAAACCGCACAGCGACTGGCTTTCAGCATCCTCCGTTACACTCCTGAAGAAATTCATAACCTGACTGATGCACTATCAGAGGTCAAGGAAAAAATACGCTTCTGTTCCGTTTGTTCAGGATTTACCGATACCGATCCCTGTGCTATTTGCACTAACTCCGGACGCGACCAGAAACAGCTGTGCGTAGTAGAACAGCCTAACAACATCTTTCCCATTGAAAACAGCGGAGCATACAAGGGAGTCTATCACGTTTTGATGGGTGCGATCTCTCCGCTGGACGGGATTGGACCGCAGCAGCTCAATCTGGCAAAATTACGCAGCAGGATAAATGAAAACCAGATCAATGAATTAATCCTTGCTACAAACCCTACAGTCAAGGGTGAAGCAACTGCATTATTTCTGCAGCAGGAATTTTCCAGTAAAATCCCAAACATCACCCGACTTGCCTGCGGTATTCCTGCTGGAGGTGACCTGGAGTATGTTGATGATATAACACTGATGGAAGCCTTTTCCGGACGTCACACGATTACCAACTGATTACCATGCTGGAAGAACTGAAAGAACGGGGCTTTTATCAGCAAAGCACTCATCCAGAAGAAATGGCAGAACGCCTGGAAAAAGACCGTGCTTGCTGTTATATCGGATTCGACCCCACAGCAGACTCAATGCATGTTGGACACCTGATTCCTCTGATGGGACTCGCACATATGCAGAGGGGAGGTCACAGAATAATCGCCTTGATGGGTGGGGGTACGGCCATGATCGGCGACCCCAGCGGTAAAACAGAGATCCGCAAAATGCTTACAGAAGAGCAGCTGCAGTCCAACATTGAAGGCATGCTTCCTCAATTCGAACGCTTCCTGGACTTTAGTGAAGATGCCGTGCTGGTCAACAACGCTGAATGGCTGCGCGACTTGAATTATATAGACTTCCTGCGTGACATCGGACGTCATTTTTCTGTTAACCGTATGCTGTCATTTGAAACATACAAGGTTAGACTTGACTCAGGGCTGAGTTTCCTGGAATTCAATTATCAGCTTTTGCAGGCGTATGATTTTCTGGAACTGAACAGGCGCTATGACTGCATTTTGCAGATGGGTGGAGATGATCAGTGGGCAAACATCATTTCCGGAACTGATTTGATACGTCGTGTTGAGCGTAAGGACGCATTCGGCTGGACTTATCCTCTGCTGACTACATCATCTGGAAAGAAGATGGGAAAAACAGAAAAGGGTGCCGTGTGGCTTGATCCAAAACGTACCTCTCCTTACGAATATTACCAGTACTGGATCAACACGGAAGATGATGATGTGGAAAGATTCCTGTCATTATTTACTTTCCTGCCAATGAAAGAAATCAGGGAACTCGGTAAACTCAGCGGAGCAGATATACGTGAGGCAAAACAGCGCCTTGCATTTGAAACAACTGCAATCGTTCACGGCAGCGAAAATGCTCACCAGGCACAGCAGGCAGCAGAGTCACTTTTTTCTGGTAGTAAATCAGCTGCGGGCCAAGACAATTCAAATGTGCCCAGTACCGTTATTGATCCAGAACGCATTTCAGTCGGACTTGGAATTTTTGATATTTTCCTGGAAACAGGACTCTGCAAATCAAAAGGAGAAGCAAGACGTTTACAGGCACAGGGCGGGGTTTATGTTAATGATCAAAGGATTGATGACCCTGACTTCTGTCTTGGAGAGTCTGATTTACAGAACCGGGAAATCCTGCTCAGGGCAGGCAAAAAACGCTATCACCGTCTTATTCTGGAGAATTAGTATCAATATAGTTAAGCAATAGTCATCTCCAAACTCAAAGATAAGACGCCAGAAAATCTGAAGCAGTCAGAATTTTTGTTCCAGATCCAATGTAACTGGTTATTTTACTGAATAGTTCTCTTCAGCGCAAAGTCCAAATCTTCTAGAATTCCGTCAATTTCTGTTTCACACCCTGCAGAGATACGGATCAGGTGACGTGGAAGCTTGATCTCCTTGAGTTCCTCATCAGTGTAGAAATAGTTTGTCAGTAAAGTATAAGGGCAAATCAGTGTCTGATTTGAACCTATTGACGGAGCTTTAATCATAGAAGAGAATTCTCTGTCATAAAATTTCTTCAAAGCATTTTCACTTTCATCCTTCAGGGTGAAGCTGACCACTCCTCCATTTCCACTGAGAAGTTTTTTTGCAGTATCATATGAAGAATGATAATTCAGGGATGGATGGTATACAAAATCAACCGCTAAATGCGCTGAAAGAAACTCCGCCAAGACAGTACAGTTAATGTTAAAGCGTTCCATACGCTCTCGAAAGTCCTGCATGCATTCCCAGAGAGCTGCCGACTCCAGGGGGGAAATTCTCATTCCCCAGCATCTCTGGAAATTATCCAAAGCAGAGGCCTCACTGGAATTTTTTACCATCACAGCCCCACCGGCGTGATCGTTGCTCCCGCTCAAATATTTGGTGGTACTGTGAATAACAAAATCAGCTTCATAATCCATAGGCTGGCAATTTGCCGGAGAGGCAACTGTGTTGTCTACCACAAAAGGCACTCCATGTGCAGATGCAATTTCACCGACCCTTTCTAAATCGGGAATCTCCACCAGAGGATTAGTTATTGTCTCAGTGACAATCATGGGTGTTTTATCACTTATAATCTGAGGCAGGGTCTCCAGTTCATTCAGCTCAACAAATTCTGCTTCCCATCTGGATGATCGTCCCGGATTCATAAGCAGACTGTATCT
>JAKUUF010000125.1 GCA_022448705.1 SAR324 cluster bacterium
TTGTAGTGGTTTTACTTGGAGGGTGTCTGACTGTGAAAATTAGTGAGGTTTACTTAAATGAGATGATGGGATTATAATTTTATTGCTCTAAATAATTACTTAAAATCCTTCAAATTGAGGATGTTCAAGATAAATATCGCTATGTGCTCCTGCCCCTTTATGCGCTTTTCTGAAGGCCTCTGACTTGGTCCAATTCTCAAAGTCCTTTCTAGATTCCCAAGTTGAGTGTGAGGCATATAAAGTATGGGTGTCTTCGGTCTTGCCTTTTACTAAATGAAATTCAATAAAACCTGGGACATTACTAAGATGTGTTTCTCTTTTTTCCCAAATATTTTCAAAATCACTCTCTCGGTTTAGAGCAATCTTAAACCGGTTCATTGCAATAAATTTCATTTTTTCCAATATGATTAACTATATATTTAATCAAAAATATGATTGGTTAATTTAAGCTAGACGGGAAATGACATTTGATCTGCATAATGAATGATGAGTGGGGAAGTCAACAAACAGCAAAAAATGCATCTATATTACAGTAAGTCATAACTTCATGACTTTTTTAACCTGATCTGGCGTGAATGGTAGGTGTCTCAGGCGGGTTCCACTCAATGCAGCCACTGCATTAGCTACTGCCCCACCAGTAATTGGCAAGCCGGTTTCACCGATTCCAGTTGGACTTTCATTTGAATCAATAATCTTCACATTAATTTCTTCAGGGGTGTCTGACATTCTCATCACATGATAGTCATGAAAATTGGATTGTTGTACCTTTCCATCTTTAAATGTAATTCGTTCAGATAGAACACTGCTTAGCCCGTAAATAATCGCACTTTCCATCTGGGCCACGGCGTTGTCAGGTTGAACAACAATGCCTGCATCCAGAGAAGACCATACCCTGTGTACCTTTATCTTTCCAGATGATCTCTCAAGTGAGACCTCCACAACACATGCTGCCAGCGAACCACTACGTTCGGCAAATGAAATTCCAAATGCGTGGCCATCTGGTGGTTTTCTTCCCCATCCTGCCATATCTGCCGCAGTTTCAAGAACCTTCAAGGCTCTTGGCGAATTATGCATCACCTGTCTGTGAAATTGATAAGAATCTACTCCCTCTGCAGCTGCTATCTCATCAATGAAGGATTCAATTGCAAACTTGGTAAAACCATGACCAACAGCTCTCCAGTACCTCAACCTAACACCATGACTCAACCCTAGTATTTCTATGTGCTGATTAGGAATATCGAAAAATGGAATTTTTGCTCCTGAGCTCAACAAACGTCTACCGTCCCCTACTATGCTATGTTTCCAGGCAATGAGTTTTCCATCAGCATCTAAACCAGCAACAAGCCTTTGCATGCACATTGGCCGAAAAGCTCCGTATTGAAAATCATCCTCCCGGCTCCAGATCAGTTTAACTGGTTTTCTGACAGTCTTTGACAACTCTGCTGCTTCTACAATGTAGTCAGACATTGATCGGCGACCAAAACCTCCTCCAAGGAAACAGGGATGTAGCTTGATTTTGCGAGGATTTGTCCCAAGAAGTTTGGCCACAGCCTTTATGGCACCTGAAGGTGATTGTGTACCAGCCCAGATTTCAGCACCATCACCTGCAGGGTTTACGGAAACTATTGCATTAAGGGGTTCCATTTGGGCATGGTAGACATGGTCACTAAAATAATCAGACGAATATATCCTGTGAGCATTTTGAATTGCAGCATCTGCGTCGCCTTGCTGATTTAAGACATGACCCCCTTTTTTTCCAGAACCGACAACATTTTTATATCCTTCCAAAATCTTCTCGCTGTCAAACATTTCCGCAGGTGCACCCTTGCTCCATTTGACCTTCAGTCTACGTTTTGCAGAAATAAGGTTTTCGTAACGTTTTCCAAGGATTCCCACTCCATGTTTGAGACGGACTATTTTTTGGATACCTTGCATCGACTTGATTTCTTTTTCGTTGAAACTTTCTGGCTGATTACCATTAACAGGAGTACGCAGTATTGTGGCATAGAGCATATCTGGTACATTGACATCCATACTGTATATTGCACTTCCATCTACCTTTTCAGGAATATCAACACGAGGGACATATTTCCCGATAAGCCTAAATTCTCCCGGCTTCTTCAGGCTCTTCTCAGGAATCTCTGGAATTTCTTTTATGGTCTCTGCGAATGAGGCTATTTCTCCGTAACTGATTTTCCGGTTTGAAGCGCTGTGAATTACCATGCTTGGTTCGGTTTTCAACTCTGTCAAAGGAATTTTCCATTTCATAGACACATTTTTTAACAAAACGTATCTTGCCTGAGCTCCGGCTTGACGAAGGGGCTTGAAATACCCACTTACGGTAAAACTTCCTACAGTAATCATGTGATATCCTCTGCCTCCCCAACCAGGTCTTCCGTATATTTTGGGATCAATTGGAGAATGTTCAACTTTAACTTTACTCCAGTCAGCATCCATTTCTTCAGCAATCAACACAGCAAGTGCTGTCATTGACCCCTGGCCCATTTCAGCAGAAGGATTTAGTATAGTTATTGTTCCTTCAGAATCTATCTTAACCCATACAGTGATATTTGAACCTTTGTTCTTTGATCCTTCAGAATCTTCATTTGCTGAAGCCCAGTTTCCATTTATTAAACCACCTATAGAAATCATAAATGTAAAACCACCAGTACCAGCTATAAACCGGCGCCGGCTGAGGCTTGGCATATGATTATCTAAAATATCAGGTTTTTTCATCACTTATCCTTCGTTAACTTTGGCTGAAGCAATTTTAATGGCGCGTATGATTCTTAAATAGGTTCCGCAACGGCAAATGTTTCCGTTCATGTACGCTACGATTTCCTCCCGACTGGGATTCTTATTTGATTCTAATAGTGCGGCAGCCTGCATAATCTGGCCGGACTGACAGTATCCGCATTGTGGGACTTGTGCCTCTACCCAGGCTTTTTGGAGTGGGTGGGACTGGTTTTTTGAAAGGCCTTCTATAGTAGTTACCGATTTTCCTGCTAAAGCCGAAACTGGTGTTATGCATGACCTGATTGGCTGACCATTTAGGTGAACAGTGCAGGCACCGCATAGTCCTGAGCCACATCCGAATTTAGTTCCAGTCAGTTTCAGATGCTCACGAAGCACCCACAGCAACGTTGTTTCCGGTTGTGGATCAAGCTTGGTTTTAGAACCATTCAATTTAAATTCGATAGACATTCAAACCCTTTCTATTCATGCAGAATCTGCCTTTCGGTATTACTGTCCTGATTTGAGTAAACGTTATGCCATTAGTGATCGAAATGCAAGTTAAATTATTATTTGCTTATGGAGTCAGGAACAGGCTGTTTGGTTTTGGCATAGTTTACTTTTATGTTGATATGACCAGTTCAATTGGTAGGTGTCTACTTTGAAGAATTAGTGGGGGTTGCTCAGAGGAGTGAGTGCCATTTTTTAAAACTAAATGGCACATTAGAGGCACAATTTGACTTTGTTTGAGTGTTAAAGGTCTGTAACTAACTGATATTATGGCGCACCAGCAGGGACTCGAACCCCGAACCTACTGATTAGAAGACAGATGTACTGGGTAAACAGGGATAGACTGCAACAAATAAGGATAATAAAATCAATATGATAAAAGGTAAAATATATTAGGGGATATTCCGCAATATGGCCGGATTTTGTAAGCTAGTGGCACAAAATTGGCACAAAAATTTGCCCTCGTGCGTGCGTGTAGTGGTTTTACTTGGAGGGTGTCTGACTATTAAGGATTAATTTTGAGAATTAAATTATTATTTAATTAATTATTTAATATATATTAAATATATATTAAATT
>JAKUUF010000126.1 GCA_022448705.1 SAR324 cluster bacterium
CATAAAGCAGGCCTATGCCACGCGGACCGCCTAATTTGTGGGAAGTTACAGAGGCAAAATCAATTCCAGATGAATTTAAATCAAATTTTATTTTTCCTGATGCCTGCACCAGGTCAGTATGAAATGCTATTTCATGTTCTCGTGCAATTTGACTTAATTCTTCAATGGGTTGCAAGCATCCGGTTTCATTGTTTGCAGCCATCAAGGAAATTAAAGACGTTTGAGAACTTATGCATTTTTTCAGTGAGTCCGGGTCAATCAATCCTGAAGAATCGACCGGCAGTTCTGTTAGTGCTATGTTTGGCTGTTTAGTAAGAATTCTGCAGGTTTCCAGAACAGAAGGATGTTCTATTGTAGAGGTAATCAGGTGCTGTTTTCCTGAATCTGCCGACAATTGTCTTAGTACAGCATTGTTACTTTCAGAACCACCGCTGGTGAAGACAATCTCACGTGGTTCTGCACCTAAAGATTTGGCAAGGCTTTCCCTCGCCTCTTCAAGAAGTATCTTGGCCTCACGTCCCGCCCAGTGTGGGCTAGATGGGTTACCTAGCGATTTTTCGGCTGCGTCACTCATTGCTGTCTGGGCTTCAGGCAGCAGATATGAAGTTGCGTTATGATCCAGATAAATATTTTTATCCATCACTGTCAGTTCTTAAGAGCAATGCTGAGTGTAGAAATGGAACAGCGAAATGGTAACTTTCGAACCGGCAGTCAAGCCAGTAACCAAGATCAACCGGTTAGTAATCCTCCATAGTTAATAAAAAACGGAACGAAAACCAGGCTGAGGATAGCTGATAGCTTAATAAGTATATTCAGTGCTGGACCAGAAGTGTCTTTGAATGGGTCACCTACAGTGTCTCCTACAACAGCGGCCTTATGAGTCTCTGTACCTTTACCTCCGAAATTACCTTTTTCAATATACTTTTTTGCGTTATCCCACGCACCTCCGGAGTTTGCGGAAGAAATAGCAAGCACACCACCGGAAACCAGTGACCCTGCTAATATACCCGCAACAGCTGGCACTCCAAAAAGGAACCCCACCAGAAGAGGTGTCCCCATAATCAGAATACCCGGAGGTATCATTTCACGCAAAGCAGCTGTTGTTGAAATTTCCACGCATTTCTCATAATCTGGTTCAGCTTTTCCATCCATGATTCCAGGAATCGTACGAAATTGTCTGCGTACTTCTTCAATCATGTCAAAAGCAGCTTTGCCAACAGACTTCATCGTCATCGCTGAGAAAAGAAATGGTAACATTGCCCCTACGAATAATCCCGTCAACACAAGTGGGTCAAGCAGGTTTATACTATCCATTATGTTTGCCTGCGGATCCAGAAGATCTGCCCTGGTCAGAAAAGCTGAAAAGAGAGCCAGAGATGTTAAAATAGCAGAACCAATGGCAAAACCCTTTCCTATTGCCGCGGTTGTGTTTCCAGCGGAATCCAGTACGTCTGTCCTGTCGCGTATGTTTTCCCCCATACCTGTCATTTCAGCAATTCCACCTGCGTTGTCAGCAACTGGTCCGTATGCGTCGATTGTGAGCCCCACCACGAGGGTGCTTAACATGCCTATTGCAGCCACAGCTACTCCGTACATTCCCGCAAGTGTAAATGGTAAGAATATGCTGACTGCAAGAATTAAAATTGAACCTGTTGCGCTGTGATAGCCCAGAGCAAGACCAAATATTATGTTGGTTGCCGCACCGGTTTCGGATGATTTTGCCACTTCACGCACTGGTTTAAAATCATGTGAAGTATAATATTCGGTCAATAGTCCTACCAGTAATCCTGCCACTGTTCCTGTCAAATAGCAGAAGTAGACATCAAGGTTTGTATAAATTTCATTATTGATTTCAAAAGACTCCGGAAGGGCCCAGAGTGTAACAAATAACATCACCAGTGCACTCAGGGCAGTAGCAACAATTAACAGTCTTTTCAATGCCGGTGCAACGTCTTTTTCTTCTTTCACACGTGCTGAGAACATTGTTATCAGACTGATTGGAATTCCAACTGCAGATATCAAAATTGGGAACAAAAGAGCCTCCAAGTTAGTTGCAAATGCCACAGCACCAATCACAAGGGCGGCACACGTGCTTTCGGCACATGAACCAAATAGATCGGCTCCCATTCCTGCCACATCACCAACGTTATCTCCCACATTATCAGCAATTACTGCAGGATTCCGGGGGTCGTCCTCGGGGATTCCCTGTTCCACTTTACCTACCAGATCAGCTCCAACGTCTGCTGCCTTGGTAAAAATTCCACCGCTTACGCGTCCGAACAGGGCAATGGAAGAACCTCCCAGCCCAAACCCCGCCATGACTTCCATCAAGATATGCTTGTCTATTCCAGGCAATAATGCATCTAGAACTAGATAAATTACCGCAAGACCTAATACTGCAAGCCCCACAAGGCCGAAACCCATGACAGCGCCTGAATTGAGAGCGACTTTGAATGCGTCCGCGATTGAATTTTTTGCGGCAGTGGTAGTTCTGGCATTTCCAATGGTTGCAATTCGCATCCCGATGAATCCTGAAGCAATTGAAATCACACAGCCCAGCAAAAATGAAATTGCCGTGTAAATACCTTCGCTCACATCCGGAGTATGAGGATCATCAATCAGCAATGCTATCAGGATCGCGAATCCGGCCATGAAATACACCATGTATTTATATTCCGCTTTAAGAAAAGCCATTGCACCTAATTCAATGGCACGGGTAATTTTTATAAGCCTTTCAGCCTCTTCTTTATTTTCAATTCCATGTGTAAGTGGAATCGAGGAAACTTTGATCCAATAGAAAAGGGCCGTACCAAGCCCAAGGAATGCTGAAGCTATGATAATTGCTACCATTAATTCTCCTGATCTTGTTTGTTAAATAAATAATTTTTCAGCGTCTAAATAATTTAGAACGCTTTCGTGCAAGGCATGAAATACGCATTTTGCTCTAAATTCTCTCATGCTTAAAAGTGAAACTGTGATATTGTTGATTTGTTGTTTAATATTCTGCGGAAACAAATACATTTATGAGAGCGACCATAATACACATTTCTGATTTGCATTTCCACTCATATCCTCAAAAGTTTAGTGACTGCAATGCAAAAAGGATTTTGGGTGCAGCAAATTTGTTTGTTCGACGTGCCAGAGAATTCCCGATAAAAAGAGCAAAGCTTCTGGTTGAAAGAATCCAGAAAATGGACTGGGACCACCTGGTAATCAGTGGAGACATTACGCAGCTTTCATTGGAAAGAGAGTTTTCCCTGGCAAGAGAAATCCTGGATCCGCTGCTTGTAAAAACTGAACGGGTAACTGTTATTCCCGGGAACCATGATCGCTATGTTTATCAGCAGCATGGTACAGATTTATTTACTAAATATTTTGGAGATTTTTTTGGCACGAATGAATTACATGTGTCTAAAATTAATCAGGAATGGGTTCTAGTCGGATGGGACAGTGCACATCCTAATGACTGGAGAACTGCTGCAGGTACGGTTAAAAGCAGCACTATCCGGGATACTGAAAAACTTATCGAAAGTTTCTCCGATCAGACAAACTTTATAGTTGTCAACCATTTCCCTTTGACATTTCCTGAAGAATGGAAGTTTGAAAGATCTCATGAACTGTATAACCTGGTGCCGGTATGGAATTGGATTTTCCAATTTCCCCAAATTCGGCTTTTTTTGCATTTACAGATACATCTTAATTGGTGTCACCATCTCCCAAGAGATTCAGCTCCGGAATTGCTGCTGGTCAAT
>JAKUUF010000127.1 GCA_022448705.1 SAR324 cluster bacterium
CAAAACACCGCAAACGGTAAAAAGGTGTTCATCCAGACCTACGGCTGTCAAATGAATGAATATGACACCGATAAAATGTTTGAAGTTCTAAGGCATGAAAATTACTTTCATACAGACACCCAAGAGGATGCTGATCTGATTATTCTCAATACTTGCTCTATCCGTGAAAAAGCAGAGCACAAAGTTTACAGTGAATTGGGACGCTTAAGAAATCTCAAAAAGGCGAATCCTGAATTAAAAATAGGGGTAGGCGGCTGTGTGGCACAGCAGGAGGGAGAAGCAATTTTGCGAAGGGATTCTAATGTAGACTTTGTTTTTGGAACGGACAATTTATTTGAACTGCCCCGGATGCTCAGAAAAGTACACAAGGGGGAAAAAATCACTAAGACCCAGCGTTATGACAGGCAGAAGGTACGTAATTTTGTTCCGGAATATACTTTTCAAAAACTTCAGCATTCCGGAATCAAAGCTCATCTGACAATAACTAAAGGCTGTAATAATTATTGTTCTTTCTGCGTTGTACCAGTTACCAGGGGGCTGGAAGTAAGCCGTGAACCGGATCAAATTATTGCAGAGGCGGAACGTTTGGTTTCAACTGGAACAAGGGAAATATGCCTGCTGGGTCAAAATGTAAATTCTTATAAAGCAAACGGTGTGGATTTTGTGGAGCTTTTGCAACGCCTGGACAAACTCGATGGTTTGCAGCGCCTGCGATTTACTTCTCCACACCCCAAAGATTTTCATGAAAAACTGGCAGACGCAATTGCCTCATTACCCTCTCTTTGTGAACAACTTCATCTTCCTCTTCAATCCGGTTCAGATCGAATTCTGCGCAGGATGAGACGCTGGTATAAAATGGAAACTTATTATCAAAAAGTTGCTATGCTGAGGGAACGGCTTCCAGACGCCACTCTTTCAACAGATATAATAGTAGGATTCCCCGGGGAAACAGATGAAGAGTTCGAAATGACAATTGAGGCTGTTCGAAAAATACGATTTGATTTAATTTACTCATTCAAGTATTCACCTCGTCCTGGCACACGAGCAGCTGATTATCACGGGCATCTATCTGAAAGTGTGAAATCAGAACGCTTAAAGATCCTGCTGGAAACTCAGGAAAAAATAGTTCGGGAAAAATTTCAGGCCTTGGTCGGAACTGATCAGGAAGTTTTAATTGAAGGTAATCATCACCGCAAAGCAAACACAGCAACAGGACGTACACGGGGGAACCATCCTGTTTTCATAAAAAATTCCACCAAAAAAGCCGGAGATCTAATGAGTGTGCTAATCACTAAGGCGAATCAAAATTCTTTAGAAGCAGAACCATCATCTGCAATCTGATCCCCAGGCATATAATCCTTTGCAGACAGGCTTAATCTTTCAAGTTATTAGGGCGTGTCTGCGGATTTGGCGCTTTACGTGGAGATAATTTCCGTTCGCACAAATCATGGTCAGTATAATTTATGACTCTTTTTAAAGGGGGGTTCTCAGAGATGCTGATGCAGCTGTCGCCATGATTTTTCCAAATTGGCCTACCGCCACATCCAGCCAATTCAAAAATTAATCCTGCCACAAAAACTGTACTCAGTAAAAATTTGCAGACAGATAGGAGCTTTTTCAGATTTGATTGATTGTCCGATAAAAAAAACATGGCAGAACTATTATACAGTCTGTGGTATCTTTAGGTAATCATGGACTTAAGTCAGACTTATGTGAATAAATGCATAAATAAAAATTAACCGATATTTTTCCTTGCTATGTTTTATCAAGAGCAATCAGAGTGCCAAGTTTGCTTTAACTGAAATTTGGATATTTTGCTGTGAATCGTGTAGGCGTAGGAGTATCAAGAGAATCAAATCCTGAAGCTGCAGTAGCGGAAGTACTTAACTCTGCAATTAAAGAAATAAATCTTCCGCAAGTTCACTGGGTGATGATTTTTTTTACTCCGGATCATTTTGTTCATGCAGGACGGCTGCACGAATTAATCCGGGAACAGACTAAATGTGAATGTATCGCTGGATGCAGCGGAATGGGGGTGATTACCGGTGAAGGTGAAATCACTCAGGGGCCGGGATTAGTATTAATGGCAGGGTTTACTCCGGAATTGCGTCTGAAGGCTTTGGCTAAATATCAGGAACTGGAGCACAGTGCAGGGGTAACTCAGCAGCTCCGTGAGGCGCTGGACGGTTTCGGGGATGAGAATTCACTTTTTTTCTTCTTTCCTGATGTATACCAGCATCAGCCTCATAATTTTATCAACATGTTTAATTATCTCAAAAGCAGTCTGTCGGTATATGGCGGAGGATCCTGCAATGACGGGAGTAAGGAAACTTCAATTCAATTTGGTCCGAACATTGTTACTCTTAATGGCGCAGGCGGACTGGCAATGGCTGGAATGACTGAGTTTGTTGCAGGAGTTACTCAATCCTGTGCCACACTGGGTGAACCGATGTTTGTAACTGAAATCAAGGATGATTTGATACTTTCCCTTGACGGCAAGCCTGCGCTGGAAGTGTTTACAGAGGTTGCCAAGGAATTTCATTTCAAGGACATGGAGGAAGCTGCACAGCAGTTGCTGCTAAGCTTCCCGCTCGATCCTGAAAAACCTGTTTTTACCGGTGAAGGGGCAATGGCTCGGCATGTAACAGGAGTAGATGTGAATTCACAAGGAATAACCACCTCACAAATTGTACATCAGGGAGGAGTTGTTTCTTTTGCTTATCGCAACCACAAATCTGCAGAAATTGACATCAGGGCAATGCTAACACGTTTAAAAAACAAAAATAGTAAAACACCAGATTTTGGAGTCTATTTTAACTGCTCCTCTCGTGGTGAAGCTCTTTATGGACGGTCCAATGTGGATACGCAAATTATCAGAGAAATTCTGGGAGAGTTTCCTCTGATAGGTTTTTATGGTGGTTATGAGCTGGCGCAGATGACACAGGGAGTTCAGTTATATACCTATACGGGCGTACTTGTACTGGTTTATTTATAAATTTCTTTGTATTCTCCCTAAATATGAGTAAATTCTGTAATTATTGTATTTAATAAAATTGCAGATTTTTTTAAACTTCTCAAAAACTCGTTCTTATCAATCCAGATTTCTTCAGGTGGGCAACTTACAAATTTTTCTGAATCGCTATTCTGCATTTAAAGAAAATAAAATTGTTCTTATATTTAATTACATTCTGGCAGTTGCATTCTGTATTTTATTTTCATCCTGTGGTTATGTAATTGAAGGAAGCAATCCGGTTTTACCCAATGACGCCAAATCTCTTTCAGTTCTTCCAATCCAAAACAGGACATTTAAGGCAGGATTGGAAACGGATCTGTCAGAGCAGCTTAAAGGCTTGCTGCAATCTAACAGTTCAGTGAAACTGTTGCCTGCTGGACAGGCTGACCTTAAACTGAGTGTTACTTTACTTAATTTGGAATTGCCTTCTTCAGGATTAAGCAAAGACCAGATTTCAACAGGTACTCAAGCGGTACTTAAAGGCAAGGCATTTCTTGAAGACAGGCGTACAGGCAACACTGTCTGGGAAGAAAAAATGATCCAGGTAAAAATTGCTGAGTCTGAAGGTAATCAAATTGAGAATATTTCCAATTTGACGCTTTCAGGAAACATACGTGAATTAATTAATAGATTTGCACAAAATCTTTATGACCGCATCTTTACTAATTTTTAAGCTTTTAAGAATCAAAATATTAATTACTTATCAGTAGGACCTTA
>JAKUUF010000128.1 GCA_022448705.1 SAR324 cluster bacterium
TCTAAGGAGGTGATCCGACCGCAGGTTCCCCTACGGTCACCTTGTTACGACTTTTCCCTTGTCACTTACCCCAAGTTCGATAATGCCAATTAGACATCACCTCGCTAAAGGCAAACTTCAATGAAACGACGGGCGGTGTGTGCAAGGAGCAGGGACGTATTCACTGCGCGATAATGACACGCGGTTACTAGGGATTCCATGTTCATGAGGGCGAGTTGCAGCCCTCAATCACAACTGTGGTAACGTTTAGGGATTACCTCTATCTTTCGATTTTGGAACTCATTGTCGTTACCATTGCAGCCCGCGTGTGGCCCCAGAGTTTCGGGGCATACTGACCTGCCGTGGCCCCTTCCTTCCTCCGCATTAACTGCGGCGGTCCCCCTAATTCGCCCTACTACACCAGGGTGTAATAGTGGCAACTAGAGGCAGGGATCTCGCTCGTTACCTGACTTAACAGGACATCTCACGGCACGAGCTGGCGACGGCCATGCACCACCTCTCAGCTTGTCTGGTAAAGTCTTCAGCTTGACCTTCATTCTGCTGTCTCTCCGGGTAAGGTTTCAGGCGTTGACTCCAATTGAACCGCAGGCTTCACCCCTTGTGGTGCTCCCCCGCCAATTCCTTTAAGTTTCATACTTGCGTACGTACTTCCCAGGCGGCAAACTTAACGGCTTCCCTGCGACACTGCGCTAGCAACAAGCCAACGCATCATCGAGTTTGCATCGTTTACAGCTGGGACTACCCGGGTATCTAATCCGGTTTGCTCCCCCAGCTTTCATCCCTCACCGTCGAACGTGTTCTGGTAGACCGCCTTCGCCACAGGTGGTCATCAATAGATCAAAGGATTTTACCCCTTCCTACCGAGTACCGTCTACCTCTCCCACTCCCTAGTTCTGCAGTATTTTCGGCAGCCCATAAGTTGAGCTTATGGATTTAACCGAAAACTTACAGAACAGGCTACGGATGCTTTAGGCCCAATAATCATCCTGACCACTTGAGGTGCTGGTTTTACCGCGGCGGCTGACACCAGAACTTGCCCACCCCTTATTCATCAGTGGTTCTACGACTAACAAAAGGTTCCTTTAGCAGGAACCACTCAGATTAACCTTGTCGAGCTTTCGCGCATTGCAAAGTTTTCTCGCCTGCTGCGCCCCATAGGGCCTGGGTCCTTGTCTCAGTACCCATCTCCGGGCTACTCCTCTCAGAGCCCGTAGCTGTAATAGCCTTGGTGGGCCATTACCTCACCAACAAGCTGATAGCTCGCAGTCCCATCCTACGGCAATAAATTATTTGAGTCATAAACCATTCCAGGCATCATGACCTATCGGGTATTATTCTCAGTTTCCCGAGGTTATCCCCGTCCATAAGTTAGGTTGACTACGTGTTACTGAGCCGTCTGCCTTGTATTACTACAATAACTAACATGGCTTAGTATCAATCTGATAGCAGTCAGGTCCGTCAGGATCAAACGGATTCTATATTATTTTATTTTCAAAGTACATTTTTTGCACAACTAATTTCTATTATTGGAATTAACGGAATGCACATAATCTTCACATCTCAGATTTGATCTTTTGATCAGATCCTCATTTTGTATGCGTAACTGGAGGCCTCTAAATCACAAAATGGCATTTTGCCATACTTCATCAAAGGCGCCGCCAAAGCGTTACGTATGCGAAATTTTGAGTTCCTGAAGGCATTATAAACCATTCAAAATGCATGCCTAATTACTCGATTTTATCGATCAGTATTATAACGAGACAGAAGAAAGTAGGTAGGATATGCCCACAACACAAGAAATTTACAAGAAAAAAACTAGAAAATCATCCAAACTATTTGCAAAGGCAAAAAAGGTTCACATTAACGGAGTTCATCACAACATAAGATTTTTTGAACCATATCCATTTGTAACAAAATCAGCAGATGGTAAATTTCTCAAAGATGTTGATTCCAACAAATACGTAGATTACTGGATGGGTCACTGGAGTCTAATTTTAGGACATGCTCAAAAACAGGTTCAGAAAAAGGCGGCAGGTCAATTGAAAAAAGGATGGATGCATGGAACATCAAATGAAAATGCAATTGCACTTTCTGAGAAAATTTCCAAAGCGGTTCCGGTAGCAGAAAAAATTCGTTATGCATCAACAGGTACAGAGGCTACAATGTATTCAGTAAGATTGGCTCGTGCAGTAACAGGGAAAAAAATTATTGCAAAAATTGATGGAGGCTGGCATGGATATACAACAGATTTACTAAAAACGGTGAACTGGCCATTTGATGTTTCAGAAAGCCAAGGGTTGACAGATGAAGAGCATATTGTTTCACTGCCATTAAACAACTTGGAAGAATCATTAAGAATTTTGAAATCTGTGAAAAAAGATTTGGCAGGCGTTTTAATTGAACCAGTTTTAGGTGGAGGTGGAGCGATTCCAGCAACTCAGGAATATTTGCAAGGCATACAAGAAATGACAAAGAGAAATAATTCACTATTCATGTTAGATGAAATTGTTACAGGATTTAGATTCAGATATGGATGTCTATATCCAAAAATGAAACTTGACCCCGACATTGTTACATTAGGAAAGATTGTCGGAGGAGGATTTCCAATTGGAGTAATTTGCGGAAAAGATGAAATTATGCAACATGCAAACACATCAATCAATTCTAAGAAAAATAGAACATACATTGGAGGAGGTACATTTTCTGCAAATCCATTATCAATGATGGCAGGAGAAACAACGCTTGGAATTTTAAAGAATAAGGGAAATACACTTTACAAAAAACTAGATGGTTTAGGAAATCAAACAACAAAAATGCTAAGAAAGATATTTTCAGATGAAGTAATTGTTACAGGAAAAGGCTCTTTGTTTATGACACATTTTCCAAGAAATGGAATGACTGAAATTAACAATGCTGCTGATGCTGCAAAATGTGATTCTGCAAAACTATTCAATTATCATTTTGAAATGATAGCAAAAAATGGCATATTCTTTTTGCCAGGAAAATTAGGAGCATTCTCAGATGCACATTCAACAGCAGATGTTAAAGAAATGAAAAAGGCCACAGAAAGCTATGTGACAGGTTTAAAGAGATAGGGAAATTTTTTATCTTAATGATTAAAGAAGGATTATGGATAAGAAAATAGATCCTAAACGTACATGGCCAAAGGGGTATGAGCCAAAGGAAGGAGAAGACGAAGACATAACTCTTAGACTAGGATTAATGTCAAATATTCTAAATAAGAAAACTGAGAAAAAACTGAATACAGATATTTTCAAGGTTATGGCGACACGAAGATCAACTAGAAAATTTTCTACAAATCCCGTAGAGAGATGGAAAATTGACAAAATCCTAGCTGCAGCAGATTCTGCACCAACAGCAGGTAATTTTCAAGGATTTGAGATTTTCTATATCAGTGATAAGGATACAAAAGAAGAGCTTGTCAAAGCAGCAAACAAACAACCCTATGTCAATACCCCACTAGTTCTGGTATTTTGTATGAATCCAGCCAGGGTGAAACTTGATTTTTCCCCAAAAGTGATAATGAAGTTTTCAATTCAAGACGCCACACTTGCAGCAGCATACTCCCAATTAGCTGCATCAGCACTTGGATTAAGCAGCATA
>JAKUUF010000129.1 GCA_022448705.1 SAR324 cluster bacterium
ATGAATTTTTTTCTTGAGATAAAACGGTTCAGCAATTTTCAGTTTTTCTTCCATATCTTTTAATCAATATTTTCCCCAGTCCAAGCAGGAAAACGTAATAAATTATAAACTGCAGCAATCTTTCACATTGTTGCTCAATCAATGTAGTAATGGAACTTTACAGGATTTCCCTCGCGTTCAACCATCAGGGCTATTTCCCGTTCAGACTGAAGTACCTCCAGCAGCTTGAGGGCTTTATCAACTGTATCCACAACAAACCCGTTAATCTCCAGGATTATGTCCTTTGGTTTCAATCCCAATTGTTCATAAATACTTTCTTTTTTTATGTACTGAAACATGAAATATGGCTGTCCGTCTTTCTTGGTTGGAATAACCCTGGCATCATTCAAAAGCTGTCCAAAATCTGCCAGTTGTTCATCAACCCATACTCGCTCAAAGTGAAAAGTATTCTCACTCTTTGCAGTAGTGGATGTAGACGGAGTATTTTCTGAAGCAGATTTTTCCTGGGGAGAAACAATTAACGCGGCAGTTTTTAGATTGTTAGAAGCACTTTCCTGCGTCTTGTTTGATTTTGCCGTAACATCAGCTTTTTTTGCAGCGGGAAGTGTGTTTCTCATCCACAAGGCCTGTTTTTTCCCGTTATGAAGAAGCAAAACCCAACGGTCCTTAATCTCAAGTACTTTTACACTTCCCTCCGTGCATTCATCATCATGTTGAATAGTATTTGCGTTAAAACAATCTCCTATGCCAAAAATCACATAATTTTGGAGGTTGTCTTTTTTGCTGATAAAAGCAAATGACGTCTTTGGGCCATAGATCATGGTTCCTGTAAGTGCAAGTGCAAGACTTGTTTGTTCGACCATTCCCTCGCCTTCAGTTTCCGTGGTCTCAAGAACTAAATCTGGCGGAGGCTCATCAGGCAATTCTACTTCGTTTTTTTGAGCGTTAAATACATTACGCTCCAGAATAACGCTAAAAGAATCCTCAGCTTTTCCAGAATCAATAGGAAGGTTTTCTGTTGCTATTGTGTATCTTCCAGGCGTTGAGTCTGATAAAGAAAGGACCTCATGGTGCAGCCAGGTGCTCAAGAGGGAGCCTCCAATGTATGAGGCAATTCCCCCAAGCAGGAGGTTAAAAAATAAAATAATTGTTGAAGAGGAAACTCTCATTGCGGAAAAATATCTTGAGAGACTTATTGAGACAAGGGAATCAACTGCCTGAGTTGTTATTCCCTTTTTGTTCTATATAATCAACTGCAAATTCTGCGGCAAGCAAATACCCTTTGACTCCAAGCCCGGCCAGAGCCCCAATTGCTATATCTGAAAAATAGGAGTGGTGCCTGAATTCTTCTCGTTTATGCACGTTGGAAAGGTGAATTTCAATAAAAGGGATTTCAACGCCAAGCACTGCATCACGCAGCCCAACACTAGTGTGAGCGAGTGCTCCCGGATTCAAAAGCAGGAAATCAGCGCCACGATGCTTATGCAGCCAATCAATAATTTCTCCTTCTGAGTTTGACTGAAATGTTTCGCACTCAATTTCATGCCCGCTTAGTACGGCCGCCACCTTTTCTTCAATTTCCTTCAAAGTTGTTGAACCATATATTTCAGGCTCACGGCTACCCAGTAAATTTAGATTTGGACCATTTAACAGAAGTACTTTTGGCATTGCTGAAAAGTCTTTTAAAGGTTGATTTGTCTATGCTTATTTTTAAGCAGAATCAGCATTCACAAACTGAACTATAGAATGCTCAAGATAATGCCTGATTCAATAAAATGCAAGAAATATGAATGATTGAGAAATAAGGCATCAAATGACAAGCAAGTTCCGCACGAATTCAGTCATTACTTTCAAAGTTTTTGACTGCTGGTCACGATGAGGTGAATGAGCGCAGTTGTCCAGAAAGCATGTTTTAACACTTCCTCCTGATTGACGCGCAATTGCTTCGACCTGCGCTGAGGTGCCATATTCATCATCATTTCCCTGGATTATTAATTGCGGAACCTTTATTCGCGGCAAAGACGATTCAATGTTCCATTTAGTAAATTCATCATCAAGCCAGACATCTGCCCATCCATTGAATGTTAGATCAATGTTTTTATGATGTTTCTTGAGACGTTCACGCAGATTACCGGAATTAAAATTCTCACGCAGTTTCTGTATGGAAGAGATTGTGAGGGATTCACAAAAGACATGCGGTGCTTCGTTTACAATTCCCAGCAATTTATCAGCAGAGTCTGATCCGGCGTGGATCAAAGCAATCGATGCCCCGTCAGAATGTCCCACAAGGATATACTGTTGAATCCTGCACCGTGCAATTATTTCAGGCAGTACCTCCAAACCTTCTTCGTGCATGAAGTTCAGGGGGCGAGGAAGTTCACACTTCTCTGATTTTCCGTACCCAAACCTGCTGTATACAAGAGCGCCGCATCCTGTCTGCTGGGACAGTTTTTGCGGGAAGTCCTTCCACATGGAAACACTGCCCAGCCCCTCATGAAGAAAAATAAGTGTTGGGGCATCTTCCGGAGCAGGTCCATGCCAGACTGATTCCAGAATTTTTTCGTTTACCTGAATATCCAAAGGGAGAGAATACACGAAGGAACCAGGAATGTTATTGCCTGGGTCAGCTTAGAAAGATACTTTCAATCATCCTCAGCATCATTGCTTTTGGAGGCGAATACTTTGTCAAGGTCCTTTTGAAGTTTGCCCAGGTGGTATTCTTTGTTAAGGGCGATGTGAATTATGGAGAAAAGAGTGGCAATCGGCGAAAAGACAGCAAAACCATACTTTGTAATAAGGTACAAATCAACCAGCAGGGCTGATGCTTCAAGCAGTTTCACCAAGTCAAAAATCAAACGGTGACGCAGCACCATCCACAATGACATAGCATGGGCCAGAACTGTCAGTACCGCTGTTCCAACCCAGATGTACAATAACAGATCAAGAGTTGCCAGGCCAAGCATCAGGGTCAGTGATGCTGTGAGCGCACGTTCAAGTGATTCACTGTTCATAAAATTTAATTAGAAATGCTCAAGCTTCAGCAAAATTGCTATTTGTAAAATGCTGCAATGGCAATTCAGCAATTACAGTCTGCTAAAAAAGGACTTATTTTACGCATCATTTAGACAAAGTGTCAATTTACTATCGCTGGGAAATGCTGTTTGAGGTTAATTATACAAAAATTGCACTAAATGCCGGTAGACATGAGAATCCGCAGAATCAGGCAAAAAATAAGGCAGGAAGCAGTTGATTTCAATCAGCTTTTTTATCGCCATCAACATAAACTTTGAAACCGTCTTCAATCAGTCCTCGCATGTGGGGATCATTTTTTTTCTTGGCTTCCTCACAAAGTTTACATTTGCAGTCAATGTGGTGGGTTTTTTGAAATTTTTTGAGCTTCAACCGTGATAAATCCTTACCCTCACTTTGCATGTCTTTCAGCATTTTCTCAATTTGCCTCATTGCCATGGCAAGGATTCGCTCATGATTACTTGGAGATCTGAAATTTAACATACGTGCATTATCAACTTTAGTGGTTAAGGCTCCGTTAACTTATTTCATCTTGACAACAGTTCATATATAAACGATAATTGTGAGCACGCATTAAATACTTAATAT
>JAKUUF010000013.1 GCA_022448705.1 SAR324 cluster bacterium
GCAACCTGATTATTTGATACAATTACAATTTGCTGTTTAGGCCATATTATCAGCCAGACATTTAAAAACATTAAAGTTCCGAGAACACTGCCGGTAAGACTCAAAATACCCCAGGATGATGCAAAAATTCCCCATCCTCCTTGCATTCCTCTGCTGTGCAAAGTCAGTACACCTGCCAGGAAAGTAAACAGGGCACTCCATCTAAACCACCAAAGTGCCCTGGGGACCAGTTTCTGAATTGCCGCTGATTTTGCTGAAGCTTCTGTTTCTTTAAACCATTCACCTTGTACAAAATTGAAATAATAAAGTAAACCAATCCACGTTATGCCTGCTAGAAAATGAATCCACCGTAATAACAGATCCCATCCTTGAACTGAGAAAATCTCCATTGTGCCTCCTAGTTAAAATTAAAAAAATTAAAGTTTAAATACTATATTGTAATTCAGTATTACTCAAGAAAAATATACTGATTTTACAAAGTTTGAACAGGCAATCTCATACTTAAAATATCATCCAGCAGAACAATCTCAAATGTTGATACTATCCATAAACCAAGAAGCTATTAAAAAGCTTTTTTATCATATAGTTGATTGCTAAAGGGGGTTCCCAATGCCAATATTAAGCATGCAGGAAGGATTCATGGATTTTTTTCAAAACTTCTTTCCATCATGTCCAGCAATTCATCCACTTCTCTATCCGGACTGTGATGGAAGGAATAATCCAGCACATAATCGGCAATCAAACTGTACCGTTCATTGCGGTATGATAGAAGTTCTTTGTAGCAGCGCCTTAGGGCATTTTGTGGAGTTTCTCCCTTTCGAGGCTTAAATTTACCTTCCCAGATTACAGGTTTAGGATCGTTGATGAAATTCTCAAAAAGCTGCTCATGTTTTTCTTCAGGAAGTCTCAAATGGACCATCTTTGTCAAAGCACGCAGTCGGTTGAGCAGTTTTTTTTGCAGATAAATTAAACTTCCTGTGGTGTCAACTACCACTGGTGCATTTATTTCAGTAGCCTGCTCAAGCTCATCACAAATATGTTCAACAACAGCTTCTTCCAGTTCGAGATAAAGTTTCTCTGCTTCAATGTAACCTTCAGAAAATGGCTGTCCCATCCATTTGGCAAGGTTCAGTGTTGAATTGCCTATTCCGGGAAGTTCCGATCCAAGTCTTTCTGCAATCATTTCGTCACAGTTATACCATCGGTATCCCTTTTCTTCCATTTTCTTGGACCAGTATGACTTGCCTGCACCGGACATTCCTATCAATGCGAGGTTAACAGTATTTGTTTCCCTCAGTGAATGGGGGACCGAAATCGTTTTCATAGATTTAAGTATAAATTTTTGAAAGGGAATTATGTCTAATCAGGAATAATTCAGCAGGGTGGATATTTTAAGAAAATTATTATGTTGTTGCCTAAAATATAAAAAAATACCTTTTATATTTGAAATATTAACGCATATTTTTTTCGGAAAAAACCAAGTATCAGATGTTTTCCTAAATACACCAGATCAGAAAAAATAAAGCCGGGTTTATTGAATTTATTTAAATCAGTATCCTGCATTCTCCATACTTTCAAAATAAGCTCTTCAATCAAATCTTGCAGTTCATGTTCATAAAAAGATGGTATCTTTTAAAAGGTCCCGGAGAAAGGGAGTATGAAGATGTATTATAGAATTACCTCTTCCAGTCCCTTATCAAATTTTGAAGCAACGGCGCGTTCCAAACCAATAAACCTAACAGGGCTACCATTTTTTTGCTCACAATTTTTTACTTACCTGCATTGTTATTTGGAAGTCAAACTGAATTATGCTTCATACCTTCAGGTTATCCCCTTCTTTTTCCAATAGTAAAGTTTTTTTCTGAAGAACCGTTATCATGTTATTTTAACGTTCCAAAGTATCCAAGGCTCCTTTCTACAACAAAAAATGTAGATACCGAGAGTAAAAGTAAAATTACTCCAACAGCGGATGCATAAGAAAAACGATAACCAGAAATTGCCCCGTAAATTTCAAGCGGCAGCGTACGTACTGTATCATCGGCAATCATCATTGTGGAATTCAGTTCTCCCAGAGAAAGCGAGAAACTGAAGAAAAAGGCAATCAAAAAAGTTTTTCGCAGCCACGGCCACAGAATCCGGAAACCGTGTTCAAAAGGTTGTTTCCCGAGCATTTTTGATTCACTGTGCCATTGCCTTGGAATATTTTCCAAAGTCGGTAAAACAACTCTTATCCAATAAGGACAGGTCAGCAGCGCGTGCATTGACATAACCACAAAAATAAGCGGAAAAATCTCAATCAAATGCCTTTGATAAAAATGGAACCATGCCACACCAAAAACTACTGTTGACAACGCAAGCGGGAAAAGTGTCAGCATTTCCCACAAACTTCGCTGCCTGCCTTTCCGGTACGCAATTAAACTTACAAGCCCAAGACCGCATAATGATGATAAAAGGGCACTTCCAAGGCCAATACGCAGTGAGTTCCAGAGAGATAGTAGAAATTGATTATTTTCGCGCCAGCTGAAAAGTCTGCTGTACCATTCCAGAGTATAAATCCATTGGCCGTGTTCAAACTTGCGGAAAGAATCTAAAACAATTGCAGTCAGAGGACCCAGTGCAAATATCAATACAACAACAATCCAGAACAAACCTAGCCATGCTTTAGGTGAACCGTCCTTAAGTGATTCCGGAAGCCAGCTTTTGAATCCGGACTTCTGTTCAACACTCTGATCCCTCCCTCTGAGTAAAATCGCCATGCCCAACAGACTCAAACAACCCTGGAGGAAAGCTAAACTTGCAGCTCCAGAGAAATCAAGTTCAATGCGGGCAAGCTGATAGATTAAAACTTCAATTGTGGTGTAACGGATACCGCCGCCTAGAACAAGAATGATTGCAAAACTGTTCATGCAGAGTAAAAAAATCAGAATGAATGCTGAGCCGATTGAGGGCAGCAGCAAAGGGAAAGTAATACTGAAAAAACGTCGAGTGTTTCCGGCACCAAGAGAACGCGCGGCCTGAAGATATTTTAAAGAAATATTTTCCCATTGATCTGCAATGATTTTCATTGCAAGAGGGAAATTATAAAAAACATGAGCAATCAATATTCCAGATAAAGAATAAAGAAAATGCACAGGAGGTTCATCGGTTCCCAGCAATGACATCATCGCACGATTGACCCAGCCGTTGTTGCCAAAAAACAAAACCATCGCCAGAACTACCAGAATTGAAGGCAGGATAAATGGAAGGTAGGTCAGCAAGCGAAACCAATGCTTTCCAGGGAAATTGTAGTGCGTAAGCAGCCATGCCCCGGGAAAGCCAAAAATAATTGAAAGGACCGCACTTAAAAATGCCTGATATAGTGAGAAAATTATTACACGTAAATTCCATGAATCACTTAAAAAATCCTTGAAGAATGACCACTGCAAAAAATTTTCTTCCGGATGTAAAGGGTTACTTCCTGAAAGAAAATTCAGAACAGGCCAGTAAAACCCCGTTACCAGTAAAATAAGTGCTGAAATCTGTAGAAATCGCAGGCTGAGCGGAGTTGTGTTTTTTTTCCAAAAATACACAATGGGTAAAAAAATAATTGTGGAATATTTTGAACCAATCAGGCTCTTTTTCCCCATTTATAATGGGATGAATTTTACTTTCAGATCGTCTGTATTGATTCTAATATGTTGAATACCTTATAAAATGCTTTATTAGTCTATTTTTTAAAAATGTATATAAAAGATCTTTTTTTCCAGTGCTTTCTCAGACCTGAATATATAGATGAATGGAGGTGCAAATTATTCAGACATGGCACGTGACCATGCTTTCAGCCACTTTGTATTTTGTTTGAAAACAAGAGAGGAGTTTAACTCAGGTACCGCTTTTGGTTCACGTGCAATACGAAACGAATCCGGAAGCGGCTGATGCTGAATAACCGGATACATCCAATTTGTAAGTGGAATGGCATTCTGGAATTTTTCTGAAAGCATGAAATCAATAAATTCCTGTGCCCGTTTGATTTGTTTAGTACCTTTTATGATCCCCGCAAATTCAATTTGCCGGTAATGTCCTTCTGCAAACAATGCTGCCTGATAACGCTCAGTTTTTTCATATTCTAAATGGAAGGCCGGACTTGTTACATAGCTCAAAACAATTGGAGCCTCACCTTTAGTAAACATTCCGTAAGCTGCTGACCAGCCATCTGTAACTGAGAGCAAATTCTTTCTCAGTTTTTTCCAATAGTCCAGGTAGCCGTCTTCACCAAAAACAGCGATAGTCCAGTGCAGCATGGACAAACCCGGAGAAGAAGTTTTGGGATTTTCAATCACAATTTTTCTTCTGTATTCCGGATCAAGAAGGTCCTCTAAATTACGCGGCGGGTTTTTCAGTTTTTGGCTATCATAAACAAAGGAAATGAAGCCGTAATCGAATGGGGTCACGCGATGTTTTTTGTCCAAAAGTAAGTCTATGGGTACTTGTACCAGAAGCGGAGAACGGTATGGGATCCATAATTTATAGCTGAATGATTTTTCCAGTTCACTGTTGTTCAAACCGAGCAGAATATCAGCTTTGGGATTTGCTTGTTCAAGAATAACTCTATTCAGTACGGTTCCGGAATCCCCAGGAGTAACAATTTTGATTTTGCATCCACACTGTTCCTCAAAACTTTTGAAAACAACGGGGCCAGGACCCCACTCTGAGTTAAAAGATTCGTATGTATAAATTGTTAAATCTGTTGCTGAGGCAGAATTGATTGAAACTCCCGCTAATAATGCTGACAGGGAAAATAATGACAGAATGATAGATTTCATTAAGAACTCCTATTCACGACTTAAAATCTGCGATTAACCGAAATTTCCGGGGACTCGAAAAAATTATCTTCGAAGGGATGAGATTGAAAAAATGAAGGGAACAGTTTGCCAAAACTGCAATATAAAGAAATGTCGTTTTCCTGCGCCAGTATAATCTGGATCAGGTTCCAAGGGACTTTCTCAGGAGGTTTTTTCCAAAACCGCCACCCCTAACGAAGTTATTTCAATCTATAGCAATTGGAATAAATGTCAAACAAAATAAAGATTATAAAATGCAGTCGTTGTATTACTTTTGGTTTTTAAGCAGTCACGCTGTTTCAGAAAAGGAAACGGTACAATCCTTGAACGCCTCAAAACCTGATGTTAACAATCTACATACAATAAAATTTTGTCCAATATAGAAAGAAGGGGGCTGTGCTGAACTTTCCCATTACAAACCGTTTATTTGTCTTTTGCACATCATTGCTGATAATTACTTTGCTCCCGGCAAAGAATGTGCTTTCAGCAAAAAAAGTAAACCACTATCGCTCCCAATACAAATCTGCATTGCTGGCTGACGTTGAATCAGGGCGTATACTGTTTCACGACCGTATGCATCAAATAATTTATCCTGCTTCACTTGTAAAAATGATGGTTTCCCTGATAGTTCTGGAAGAAATCGATGCGGGACGAATCAGTTTTCAGGACAGTGTAAAGGTTTCACGCTGGGCCAGTAAGATAGGTGGGCATCAGGTCTATTTAAAACAAGGTGAAATATTTCAGCTTAGGGAATTGATGAAAGCAATTGTAATTTCGTCTGCTAATGACGCATCTGTAGCTGTAGCCGAACATGTTTCTGGACGAGACAAGCAATTCATAAAAAAAATGAACAAACGCGCAGTGGAGCTTGGTATGAAGAAAACCCGCTTTTTTTCAGTTCACGGACTTCCTCCCGGACGCGGGCAGAAACTTGATGAGAGCACTGCATTCGATATGTATCTATTGGCCATGGAGTTGTTAAAACATCCTCAATATCTCCGCTGGTCTTCCACTCGACTGGATAGTTTCCGTAATGGGACATTCCAGTTATTAAACACTAATCATCGTTTGATCCGTAACTATAGAGGTATGGATGGTATGAAGACCGGCTATCATAGACGTGCCGGATTCAATCTTGTTTCTACTGCTGAACGCGAAGGTCAGCGTTTCATTTCGATTATTATAGGGGCAAAAAATTCTCGTTTGAGGAGCAAGTCAGTTACACACCTTCTTGATTACGGTTTTAATAATTTTTTAAAATTTGAGCTGAGTAAAAAGGAGGATACAGTTCCATATTTCGCAGATGTGGAAGGAGGGGAAGCTGAAAAAGTTTCATTAAAGTCAGCTGAAACGGTGCGAATTTTATTGAATGCTGAAGAGCTAAAACGCTTAGAAATCTGGCCGCAAATTCCTTCAAAGACCAGGGCTCCTGTTGCTGCAGAACAGCAGTTAGGCACACTGGAATATTGGCTGGATGGTAAGATGTTAAAAAAAGTTGCACTTCACACAGAGTATGCAGTGCCTGAACAAAGTATTTTGTCAAAGCTTACAGGAATGCTCACAAACTTGAGCGAAGCGAATTGATTCTGTCCCTCAATTGTTTGGCGGCTATTCCTGCCTGTTTTGCAAAATCTTCTCTGGGAGACGCATAAATGACGCTGCGTGATGCATTGATCAGATAAGGTAATTTTGATCCGTCATCAGCATAAAGCAGAGTTTTTTCCAAATCACCCCCTTGAGTTCCAACACCTGGGATAAGGAAGGGCATCTGCCCAGTAATTTCCCGGATTGCTTTAATTTTTTCAGGAAATGTTGCTCCTACAACTAAACCGACATTGCCTGAAACATTCCACTGCTGGACTTTTTTTGCCACATGTAAATGTAAATCCGGAAGTTGGAAATCATCTGCTCCTCGATTAGAGGTTAAGCACAGTACGAAAACACCACGATCTCTGTACTCAAAAAATGGTCTGAGAGCGTCTTGTCCCAGATAAGGCGAAACTGTAACAGCATCACAGCCGAAACTCTCAAATACTGCCCTGGCGTACATTTGAGCAGAATGTCCCACATCACCCCTTTTTGCATCGCCAATTACAGATACTTCCGGAGTTATTTCTTTTATCAATTCCTGTAATACCTCTAAACCTGAAATCCCTAATGCCTCAAAGTAGGCAAAATTTGGTTTATAGGCTGCAGCATAATCCTTGGTTTGTTTGACTATGTTCAAAAGAAATTCCAGCAATCCTTGTTGTGTTCGTGGCAGATGCTGAGGCATTTTTTCCCATACAGGATCAAGTCCGACACATAAAAAGGTTTGCTTGGAAAATACTTGATTCCCCAGTTTTTCAAAAAAAGTCATGAATGAAGTAAAACAATGAGAGTCAGCTTAGCAACCAGTTCAATGAATTGTTTGCTTAGCAGAAGCTGTGATTAAGCATATTTGATAAATCATTGATTAAAACAATGACATTTGCTGTGGTGCTTTTTTTTCTGGATGGAGCTTCCATTCAACATTCACTGTTTTTATGCCGAATTTTGAATCATAATGAAGTTTCCCGTTTTCTAAAGCAAATCTATGTAAATCACGAGTCACTTCAACATCCACTTTGCAGTACTCAATGATTTTATCAAGTTTGCCTTCCTTGTACCACTTAAGTGCCTGCATGCCATCAGCAGATTTTCCTGTACCAAGGGTTGGTCGAGCGATAGATTCAAGTTTCAAACGGTGTCCCAGAAGTTTTTTTAATTCAAAAAGCATATCAAAATTATTCAATCCAGCCAGTTTGGTATAAAGTTGGGAACGCTGATGTGCATCTGCATGATGAACTCCTGCAACTACACGATAGTCAAAACCAACATGATTGAAACCTACAATTTGGTCTGCCCGACAAAAATGATCGACCATTTCCTGAATTTGGTGTTCAATATACACATGGAATTGGTTGTCAGAGTCATCCCAAATGACTCCCACTGACATCCCCATGTCTTCAATATTACCCCAACCGCCTACTTCATCGGCAGAATACTTGGTTTCTAAGTCAAAATAGAGGATGTGTTCCATGAGAAATTTATTATTGATCGTTTATTAAAAAATGGAAAATTACTATAAATTATTTGAAGTACCTAATGATGCTGACATCTCTACGCTGCGAAGTGCTTTTCGTAAAAAAGCTAAATCATGCCATCCTGATTTGTTTCAGCATGTTAGTCCTGAAGAACGTAAAAATCTGCAAAAAAAATTTGTTCGTCTTTCCCAAGCATACGAAACTTTAGCGGACCCGAAAAAACGCCAGCTTTTTGATCTGCGCCTTAGAAAATCTAGCGTGAAAGCTGGGCAACAAAATGTCAAGGAATACAGATCAACTTCAAATTCTTCTTCTCGTAGAAACAATTTCAAACAAAACTCTGCTTTTTCCCGGAGTAATTACAAATCAACTTCTGAGGAATCGGGAGACACATTAGAGGATTTGATCAGAGATGTTGAAGAAGTCCTGGGACAATTTGGTTTAAATTTCAAAGACCCTCTTGAGATGCTGGTTGATTGGGCACGAGAGGTTTATCAGGAATTAACAGGCGCTTTTAATGAACAAGAAGAATACAATAAAGATCATGCAGGATTAAAAAATAAATCTCAAAATAATAAACACAATCATAATGATCCTTTGCAAAATATTGAAGAAGAATTGCAGCGCTTGAAAGCAAAACGTGTCAAATCTGATTTCGGTAAAAGAGAGTCAAAACATTATAAATCCACTGATGATGAGATAGAACAGGAGTTGCGAAGTATCAAAAATAAATATAAACTTTGAACAGCAAAATCTATTCAGAAGCTCATGAGCATCCAGAAATCCACTATTGTAGTTCTTATTCCATGTTTGAATGAAGAAATTACAATTGGGAAAGTAATTAGAGATTTTCAAAAGTCAATTCCCGAAGCACAAATAATTGTTTTTGATAACAATAGTACCGACCGTACTGCTTCTATAGCACATGAATCCGGAGCAAAAGTAATTAAAGAATTACGACCCGGTAAGGGACATGTGATGGCCAATATGTTCCGGAAAGTGGAAGCCGATTATTATGTTATCGTTGATGGAGATGACACTTATTCTGCAGAGCATGTTCGGCAATTGTTAGAGCCTGTGCTTGATGAAAGTGCAGAAATGTCTGTTGCTGCCCGTTTAGAGGAATATACTGAACAATCATTTCGTCCATTCCATATTTTTGGCAACAATCTTGTACGCAGGCTGGTTAACTGGATTTTTCACAGCAATCTAACCGATATCATGTCCGGGTACCGTGCCTGCTCCCGAGAGTTAGTTAAGGCTGTACCCATTTTTTCTTCCGGATTTGAAGTTGAAACAGAATTTACAATCCGGACTCTTGATTATGGCTTCCGTATTACGGAAGTTCCCGTACCCTACCGTAAGCGCCCGGAAGGCTCCTCTTCAAAACTGCGTACTTTTCATGATGGCTTCCGCATACTTTCTGAAATTGCCAGAATCGCCAAGGCCTACAAGCCATTTACTTTTTTTGGTGGAATTGGACTAGTATTGATAATAATTGGAGGAATATCCGGAATTTGGGTAATTCTGGATTATCTGGAGGACGAATATGTAAATAAGGTGCCAACTGCTATTTTATCAACAGGTATGATGCTTCTTGGATTTGGAAGCATTGGTATCGGTATTTTGCTGAACACGATTAACTATCGTTTCCGCGAAAATTTGCGATTGTTGCACAAAAAAATTAATGATCGCTAGTGGAAAAAATTATAATTGGGTAGATTATTTGGACTTCAGCAGAACCTTTTCTTAAGGAAGTTGGCAACTCTCTTCTTTAAAATGGCTTCTTTTGGCGCAAGTGTTGCTAAAACTTCAATCGGAAGGAAATTAATAATGAATCTTCTTTTTGGGCGAGAAACCAGCCTGATGGAGTAAATATAAAGCCTGTGGGCTGAGAATTGTCTTCAGGACGTGGTGCTCCGGGATTCCAGACACTTCGTGTGCCTAACATGATCCCTACCACGGCTCCGAGCACAGTGCTGGTACCAATCGTGCGAAACTGTTGTCGAGTATTTGTCTCTTTTCGAATAAATGCGAACCAGGTACCCATCATCAGCCCTGTACCTGCACCATATCCTAGATTTGAGGGAGCATCTTTACCCTCCTGTGATAACAGTTCGCGTCTGACAATGAGATCGTCCTTTAATGTTGATTCAGTTTCCTCTGAAAATGCACCTTCCTCGAGGTATTGATCGGTTGATTCATATTGAGAATCCAGTGAGTCTGAGCGATCTTGCCCAGGTTGAATTCCGAAATCTTGTATGCCACCTGTGCCAAAATCACTGCTTTGGAAGTCGTCATCTGTGAATTGCTCAAAACCAAATTCGTCATCTCCCTCCAACATGAGGGGATCATCGTCAAAATTTTGCGCAATTATATTTACCGGAGAAAAAACCAAAAAACAAAGTACCGAAAAAATTACTAATATCCTTGGAATGGTCTTGAAGAGGAACATATATAAGAGATTGCAATTCGGAGCAAGATATTGGTTATTAATTTGCAAAAGGCTTTCATTAATTATTTCCAAAGCCTGAATGCAAATCTCATTCAATATCAAAAAAACCCGAAAAAACTTTGCTCAATTTAGTCATCAGCATTAAAACGTATTCTAGCATTTAGATTTACAAAAAACGAGAGACAGTTGATGGAATGTTTTGCTTCCGAAATTCATATAAATCAGAATTATAATTCCTCTAAAGCTAAAATCCATCACGGTTGTATGAATTTGAAAAAAATAATTTCTTTTCTTTCAATTTTACTTTTAGTTTTGATTGCCACCTCCACATTGCAGGCACAGGAAAAAGGGCCTTTAATGATGAAGCAGGAGCTTGGATATACACTTGGTGGAGGTGTATTTGGAGCAGGACTGGGTATTGTAGTGTGGTTTATGGATCCACTTAATCCTAGTGTTACTCTAAAAAGCACTGTAACAAATGGTTTCGTTGCGGGAACCGCTTTAGGTGCTTTATTTGGATTTTATATGTTGCAGAATGCGATAGTTGTTCCCTCAGATACCACTTTACCACAAAATTTGGATCAACTTTTAGGTAGTAATGGGCTTGAAAGGCCAATTCATCGTTCAATAATTTCTCAGGCAGAAACTCAGTCATCTCATTCGATTAAGCTAACTGTATTTGGATTCCGCTTTTAGGAATAATTTTTCGTTGATTTCTATTCAAAAGATGAAAAACAGGCTGAAAAAAATCTTTGTTATAGCAGTCTTACTGGGAAACATTAGTTTGTCCACTGTTTCAGCCCAACAAGAAGTTTTACCACTTGCTGAAACACAAAAACCTGTGATGTATTCAGTTTTTTGGAATACACTTTGGGGATCTGCATGGGGTGCTACAATGGGTTTTTCTTACCATTTAGTGTCAGGAATTCAACTTCGTGAATCAATTATTACTGCAACCACCATTGGGGGTGTGCTCGGTTATGGTCTGGGAATTTATTTAGTTGTAAGTGGGCTGAGTTTTGATAAAACATACCTTCTGGAACTGCCAACACCAAAGTTCCAGGCACATCATAATTCTTCATCCTTTACAGTTGAAAACCTTCAGCTAGCTGCCCGTCCAAAGAAATATGATCCTACAAAGTGGGAGTTGCCAATTTACACATTCCGCTTCTGAACAGTTTTTTCTCAACTCCAGATGGCATCTAAGGGCCTTCACTCTTATTCTTCATTTTTACATGAAAACCGTAAAGAACTGGCGATTCTTCTTTTAATAGGTGCGGTTGCTGGTGCTGCTTATTATTTTTTCCATTACAGCCAGCCACAGGAAATTATCCCCTTGGAAGAGAGAGGGGTTTTAGATTTACAGCAGATCACTATAAATGATTTTCAGCATGAGCGAAAAAGTTGGAAACTAATAGGAAATCGTGCAGTTGTTTCAGAAAAGTCTAATCGGATGCGCATTGAGAAAGTCAAAATCTGGGTTTATGCTGTTGACAACTCCTCCGATAATTCCTCTTCAGAAAACTCAGCTTCAGTTAACAATTCTTCTGAGCAGGTAGCTCTATATATTACCGCCGACCAGGGTCTTATAGAAAAGCACGACAACAGGGTAACACTTTCCGGAAATGTTGTATTGTGGCGTGAGGATGGATCAGAAGCTCATACAGAAACAGCAATCTACGACGCAAAGAAAGAAATACTAACCATCCCCAAGCCTGTAAGGATGTTAGGTGAAGGCCACACAATGCTAGGCAGCGGTCTGACATACGATGTTTCAAAAGGCATTCTAAATTTAAAAGAACCTGTACTGGTTAGACATGATAATAATACTGTGAAAAGTAATTAATCCACCGTTTTGAAATAGTTTCACCAATAAAAATGAAGGGCTAGAATTCCTTCTATATACTCCAGTTGCTGTACCTCCAACCTGATATCCCAGTTTTGTGAAATGGTCATTCTTTGGTCAAATCTTGTATTCTGATATACTTTTTTTGGTCCTTGCAGGCTTTGAAACCATCCGCGTTCAAGCCTGATTTTCCACATCTCCATGGGACTCCAGTTTACTCCTAAATGCGGTGCATATCCCAATGAAATTGCTGACTTTGATTCTTTATCAGTTTCTCCATATAACTCCACAAAAGCGTGTTCAACATCTTTACCTGCTAATGAAATAGCTCCCCCCATACCTCCGGAAATTAAAAATTTTCTGCAGGGAGAGCAACCTAAATTTTCACGCTCCCATCCTGCCCTAGTCCGCCATGACCAATCAAAATCGCCTGAAATCCCGGTTGGATTGAGAGCGTATTTTTGGATATTGAATAGTTGGAATTGAGTCAGTTCAAATGAATCATCACGAAATTGTATGTGCAAATCCAGAGTAACAACTTCAGCATTAAGCAAGTGCCCGGATTCTTCACCAAGTAAATCGTGGTAGTTTGCCCAAACTCCCGTTTCAAGTGCGTGCCCCAAAAAATCATTGAACACAGCTCCCAGCCTGAAACGCATAGGAGGCGTCCCTTCAGTAGGAGATTTAGTGTTTTCAAACGGGAATTCATTTTCAAGAATGGGTAATTTACTTCGAACACGTAGCAATTTGGAACGCTCTGGACTTTGTTTTAAATCTGGCTCTATCGTTTTTTGATACTGTTGGTGGTCAAGCAAAACGTCAATGATTTGTGCTTGAGAACGTTCCGTCAAATTTCGAAAATCATTTGAGTCTATATAATTTTCATATTTTATCAGCTTCTTCAAATGCACATGCTCCAATTCACTTAATTGTGTTGCACGTGTTTGCAATTTTCTTTGTCTTGAAGGAATAAGCCTGGGTTTGCCAAGCAGGGACAGTTGGTTGGAGTCACTGCTGATTTTGTTCAATTTAAAAACTACATCAACCGGAATTGCCCACAATGCTCCTGATGTGTTGATTCGAGTTGAATCGGTCCAGGCCATTTCGAGCAGTTCCGCCATTCTGTATGCACAATTATCCAGAAAGAAATAATACTTGAATTGCACGTTTTGAAGCAATTCCCAGGCATGGAAAGTTATACGATATTGTTGTTCTCTATTGAAATGAAGTGGATATTCCCATAAATCACGCAATTCATTTTCTCCATAAACATGATTAAAATTATAAAATCTCTCATCAGTAAATCTGCCTTCGTAACCTCCAAAAATTCCACGTAAAGCATATGTAAATGGATTGTCATCAGGATTAACTATTGCGCCGAAATTTAAAGTCGGCCTGAGCAATGAATGCCCAAAATGTCGATTGCTGGAATTAAACTTTATCAGTAAATGTCCAAAAGTTGAGGCAGGATTTTTCAGAAAAGATGATACAAACACTATACTGATTCCAGTTGCTTCTTTTAAATTTGCCCAGCGCTCAAAAAGAGGACAAGTCAGTTCAGTTAATTCAGGGAAATCTAGCTGGCTCCGTAGCCATTGAAAACGGGCAATGAACTTGCAGCGGGCATGTTGATCTGGTTTATCACTAACTGGTCCGAGCAATGCTATCAGAGTTGATTTCAATTCTTCCGCAGGATTTGTTTTACCTAATGGTGAAAGGAAAAAACTGGGACTCACGATATCACTTTTAAAACTCCACTGACCGACTGATTCACCAATTGAATAGAAATGAAGGAGTTTCAGCCAATAAGGATGATGAGAAAGTTTACGTTCCCGTGCTTGTTTCCAAAGCGACAAGAAAATTGCTGTTTCATTGGATGAAGCAGGTTCTGAAATCCTGGTTTTTCCAACAGCATGTGTTCCTTGCATGAACATAAGCAGCAAGAATATCACCCAGCAAAACTGGCGTTTAAATTGAAAAATAGACACGTGAGTTTTTGCTTAAATTAAACCCGGTCAATCTGTCCGAGTCTGATATTTATTTTTTCTTTAACACAAGGTTTCCCCCTGCAATGCAGTTTTCAGCTAACAGATAAGATCGACTGCAGAGTGGAAAGCTAAATTTTAAAATACAAAGATTAATTTAATTTTTGTATAACTTAAAAATTTTTCTAATTAATTGGAATTGTTTTTTTGCTCAGATTTGAAAAAGATTTGGGGAGCGTGTGGATGTTCATGTGGAAGTGCATGTGGATTAGCCAGAAACTTTTTAGGTAGATAATTTAGATAATAATGGAAGCCCCGGGTAATAATGGTACAACAGTAAGCTTGAACAAACCAATAAATTTATTTTTCTCGAAAAGAGTTTGGCTGCTTTGGCATGAATTGTCTATACAGAATTTTAACAGACTTAGTACATTTGGTTGTTCTTATGTTTTTATTTAAAGCAGTTTTATTTAGTATCTGTAGCGGAAAAATTTCCTGCAATAATAATTTAAATTCAAAGTTGAATTTGCGAAAAAGTAATCTTTCAGAATTGACCAACACACAAAACGTCAAGAGGCGCATCATTTGCTTTGTATTTTATGGGAAGCGAAGTAAAGTCTGCTGCAATATTCTGCATCGTTGAAGTCATCTTCTAGATGAGTTTAATAAATCAGGAGGCAGTAAATAATTGCATTCTAAAGATTCGTTGTATCAGCAAGTGCAATTGGAATGATGAAATTGAAGTCTGAAGGAAGCTTATTACATAAATGAACAAACTTTTATTTATTAAAATGCAAAATTCAAAGTTTTTATTCTCATTATGTTTTCTGTTCTGCTGTTTTGTATCTGCTCAGGAAATCCGGAGTAATCAGGGATTAAATACATTTTGCAATAAATATCCGTCTCCTGAAATTCTCATGTCAATGGTTCCAGAAAAACAGCAAAAATTCATGAAAAGCTTAGCGAAATTTGCATTCCAATACAAAACATCACCCAATTCAGTTGAGCAATTTTTACTGAGGCAAAAACGCCAAGAGTTTCTGGCCGGGCAAATTAAAGACAGAGTCTTTACGGAATGGATCGGCAGAATAAAAACACTCCGTACTACTAAAAATGGCAAAGCATATCTGGTTATTGAGCTAGCTGATATTCCTTCAGGAGAAGAAAAAAAGAGTCAAATTTTACCTGTATTCAGAGTAACAATGGGAACTTGGAACAATGCCTATACTGATTTAGACTACGATACTCTTATTCTTCCCGGAACAGCAATGCATAATTGGCTGGCAAATTTTCGACTATGTGAGTGGGTGGTTTTCTCAGGAAACAGTTTTGCTGGAGAAGAAGATTTTCTCAAGGAGGCAAGTCCTACTCAAACTGAAGCCATGCTTTCACCACAATTTATTCTTAAATTTGAATACCTGGATAAAATAGATTTTCCGGAATCTGAAATTCAATTAACTGAAAGTCAGCAGGACTCCAAGAAAAAATTACTGGGGACTTTTTCCAACTCCGAGTATAAAAGTTCTGCAATAACTCAAAATTCTGTGATCTCCAGATCAAAAAAAATCAGCAAATACTTCATTCCTGAATTGACAATTCGTTTTTATCAGGAATACCGGCTCAGTAATTATGACTGGGACTATCACAGTTACATAGACCGCTGGCACCAACTAATACGCTATCATTGGCGCAACCATCCTCCAAATGATTATTTGGATGGTACTATTCCTGAAGGCGGAGAAGTATTTGTTTTGGCTACTGTGGGACGAGACGGACTTGTTAGCAGCTACCAGGTCAGCAGTCTTGGAGATGTCACTGACAACATGCTTGAATCAGCTTTGGAATCAACACGCGCAGTTTCCCTTCCACCACTTCCTGAAGATTTTCCTGATGAAGAATTAATAGTTGAATTCCGTTTCTATCATTCACCCATTGACCATTTAATAGAGTCGGAAGTTGACAATGAAAAAGTTGCATTTCTTTTTGAGGATAACAAAACAATGGATGGGAGTGATTTCAAGTCCAAAATGGCACAAAAGTTGTTGAAAAAGCAACTTTTGTCTGAAGCCAGAATCTCGTTTAATGAGGTGATTCGGAGAGAATTTTCCTCGCATTTCCAACCTCACCAGCGTTTTGAACCAAATCTGGAGCTGAAGTTTGAATTGAGCATAAACAGTTCAGGAAAAGTGTTTGATCAAAAATTAACACAACCGGGAATTTCTGAAAAATTTCAACTGGCAGTACTAAATGGTCTCAACAAAGCACGTTTTAAACCCCTTCCAAAACTGCTGCGTTCTGAAGCTCCATACCGGGTAAGATTAAGAGTAATCCCTTGATGTTTTTAATTTCCCGCACTTATTGCAGGAATGGTTTAAATTTTTGTTCCATCAATTCCTTAGTAACCATACCAATAGTTTTGTGAAAAATGTTTCCCTCCGGATCAATGAAAAACGTTTCCGGAACACCATATATTCCGTAATCAAGGGCTATATTCCCGGCGTCATCATCAAGGCCTAAAAGATAAGTTTTGCCAAAATGTCTTGCAAAAGCTTTTGCATTTTTTGGTGAGTCTTGAATAGCAATACCTATCATCACCAATTGTTTATTATTTACACCATATTTTTGAAAAAAGTTTTCAAGAATAACTGCTTCTGTGCGACATTCTGCACACCATGATGCCCAAAAGTTCAAAACTATGGGTATTCCTTTAAATTCACTTAAACTGAATTTTTGTTCTCCATTCAATTCATCAACTTGAAAATCCGGGGCAGGTCTGCCCATTAGTGGGGACGGAACTTTTTTGGGGTCAGTGGTAAAACCAAATGCAAGAAGGATAATCAGACCCAGGACAATCACCCAGACAGCCCAGAATTTCCATGAAGTCCACATTTGGAATTAAGTTCAAAATCTAGAAAAAATCTATTTGCTTTGTCTTCGGCGTGCTACTCCAGTCTTATAAGCTGCAGCCTGAACTGATTCCGAAATCTTTTTTGCTACAGTAGTATCAAAAACGCTGGGAATTATATAATCCGCGTTAAGATGTGCATCATCCACTACGCCAGCAATTGCATGTGCTGCAGCTAATTTCATTTCTTCGTTAATTGTGCTCGAACGGCAGTCCAGCGCACCACGAAATATTCCTGGAAAACAGAGCACATTATTGATTTGATTTGGATAATCACTGCGGCCTGTAGCCATGACTGCTGCAAAAGGCGAAGCTTCTTCTGGACTGATTTCCGGATCAGGGTTTGACATCGCAAATACAATTGGATCTTTAGCCATATTTTTTACATCTTTCTGGCCAATTATATTTGGGGCAGAAACTCCTAAAAATACATCAGCTCCTGCAATCACCTCCTTGAGGGCTCCAGACTCTTTTTCAGGATTTGAGTTTTCTGCAAGCCAGTTTTTACTTGGATTTAGATTTGTACGTTTAGAATGGATAGCACCCTTGCTGTCACATACAATCAGATTTTTTACACCAAGATGCATAATCATTTTTGTGCAGGCAATTCCTGCCGCACCGGCTCCGGACACAATGACTTTAATTTTCTCAACATTTTTCCCGACTACTTTGAGTGCATTGATTAAAGCTGCTGTCGTGACTACTGCGGTGCCATGCTGATCGTCATGAAAAACAGGTATTTCAAGTTCTTCTCTTAATCTTTGTTCTATTTCAAAACAGCGTGGTGCAGCAATATCCTCAAGATTTATCCCTCCAAATCCAGGAGCGATGGCCTTCACAATTCTTATAATTTCCTCTGTGTCTGTGGTATCAAGACAGATCGGCCATGCGTCAATATCAGCAAATTCTTTAAAGAGCATTGCTTTACCTTCCATAACAGGCATTGCGGCTTTAGGCCCTATATTTCCAAGTCCCAGCACGGCAGTACCGTCAGTTACAACAGCAACAGTATTTCCTTTAGTAGTCAGTTTGTATGCGTCTTCAGGATCTTGATTAATTTCCATACAGATTCTTGCAACTCCGGGAGTGTAAGCCATCGAAAGGTCGTCACGTGTTTTCACGGGGATGCGGTTACGGATACTTATTTTTCCACCTAAATGCACTAGGAATGTACGGTCAGAAAAATTTACAAATTCCACACCAGGGGTCTTTTTAATGGATTCAACAATTTTGTCACTGTGATCCGGATCATTGGTAAAAATACTAATGTCCCTAACAAGAACACCGTCTTCCGGACCGACCAGATCAATAGCACCAACTACACCCCCCATTTCAGAAATGACACGATTCACACTGGCTAACATCCCAACTTTATTATCTATTTTAAGACGTACAATGATGCTGTTACTGGCATTGAATGGTGGCTGGCTTACGGTCATGATTTACTCCAGAAATAAATGGTTACGATGAATTACCGGTTTAGCGGATCGAGTATTTACTTTGGAATTTGTCAGGTTTCGCTCCTTGATTTGAGAGCGTAATACTTTTGCGGAACAATCTGCTCTTCCAACTCCAAGCTTCACCCCTTCCAGGTTATGTATTTCCACCAGATCTTTGTCTTCAAATTGTCCTTCCACCCTCGCAACACCTCTTGCCAATAAACTTTTTTTATTTTTAAGCAGTGCTTGTTCTGCACCTTGATCAATTATCAAAGTGCCTTTGTTTAGTGCACCTGCAGCAAGCCATTTTTGGTAACTGCGGATTTTTCGACCATGTGCCACAAAATGTGTGCCTAGGGGCCTACCTTCCATAATTTCAAATACACCTGCAGGAAATTTTCCATCAATTATGTATGTATCTATACCAAAAGACATTGCCATTCCTGCAGAACGGACTTTGCTTTCCATACCTCCTTTCCCGCCTGCAGAAGTAAATGGCAGACAATGCTGTATAATTTCCTCTGTAAGTTTTTCCACTTTTGCTACAACTTTTGACTGTTTACCTTGTGCTGTTTCTTCTTCTTTAAGCAAACCTGGCGCAACTGTCAGGAAAAATAGCTGATCTGCTCCAATCAGTGTTGCCAGATAGACTGCAAGCAGATCATTGTCTCCAAAGTTTAGATCCAGTTCTTCGGTTGCCACGACATCATTTTCATTGACTATTGGTACAATTCTGTATTTGAGCAAATTTTCCAGGGTATTCCTGATATTCAGGTAAGACTTCCTAAGTCCAAAATCTCCTCGTGTTAACAGTATCTGAGCCACAGTAGTTTTATGTTTCCTGAAAGAATCTGAATATATTTGAATCAGTTTAGCTTGTCCTACTGAAGCCAGTATCTGATGCGAGGCAAGAGTGTTCCCAGACTCATCTACAGAAAACAACTCCCTTCCTGCGCCTACTGACCCGGAACTCACCAGTAATACCTCATGCCCATTGCTTCTGATTCTGGCAATTTGAGAAGTGAGTTCACTGATAAGCTTATAATCCAGTTTGCCATTAGTCTGTTGCAGAACATTTGTCCCAATTTTTATTACTATGCGTTTCAATGACACTTTTTTAACCTTTATTAGATTTCTGTATTATCCACAATAAAATCTTTTAAGTGATAAATTTTTCATGAAGGAAATATTGTTTGATTTTATCTGCTAAGCTGATGGTATTCAATACTGGATTATTTCAAAGCAATAAACAAACAGCAATGAATGCATATTTTATTAAGAATTTAAAAAAAAGGGAGAAAAAAAGATCTTAAATTCCGGCAGTTTACAGTATCCGGATATAGGGCTGGGAAATTCTGCAGCCTTAGTTATCTGATGAAGATTCGATTGGTGGTGCTACTTTCTGTTCCAGTTCTGCAGGAGGTATTTCCGGAGATTCTTCTTTAATTATTTCTTCAGGAACCTGCATCTTTTCAGGCGATGCAGTCGGAGTGGCAACAGGTTTCAAGTCCCGTACCACTGAATCCCGGGCAGTTTCCGAAGAAAGATAAGCCAATGTGAGAGAAGTCAGCATAAACACAACTGCCACACCGGTTGTAATTTTCCCTATGCCAGTCATGCTCCCCCTGACTGAGTTAGCCTGCCCTACACTGCCGAATGCTGCTCCGAGTTCAGCTCCCCTTCCTGACTGCAGGAGTACAAAAAAGATAATGGAGATGCATGCAATAACGTGAATAACCAATAGTAATTCAAACATAACTAGTGATCAAAAAAGATTTTAGTTACAATCCGGCTGCAACAATTTGAGAAAAATCGTCTGTTTTGAGGCTTGCGCCTCCGACGAGGGCCCCATCAATTTCTGACTGAGAAAGTAAGGATTCTGCGTTTTCAACATTTACACTGCCGCCGTACAGAATTTGAATATTTGCTGCCACTTCAGGACTAGCCAGTGATTCCAGCTCTTTTCTGATTATAGTGTGCATGGAATTGGCCTGTTCCGGAGTTGCGGTTTTACCTGTTCCAATGGCCCAAATCGGCTCATATGCCACAACACAGCGGCTTTGATCTTCAGCAGTAAGACCTGACAATCCTTTTCTCAGTTGTGCTACAACCACTTCTTCATGTGTGCCTGAATCCCTTTGTTCAAGAGACTCGCCAACACACAGGATTGGTCTGATTCCATGGTTGAGTAATGTTTCAGTTTTACTACGTATGAATTCATCTGATTCGTCAAAAAGCATCCTGCGTTCAGAATGCCCGACAATGCACCACTGAGCTCCACATTCTTTCAATAATATTGCAGATGTTTCTCCAGTGAATGCTCCGGATAATTCACTATGAACATTTTGTGCGCCAACTTCAATTCCTGTTCCTTCAACAGCATTATTTAATGATGAAAGAAGGACATGAGGCGGGCAGATTACAACTTGACACGAAGTATTCCCCATATTTGGTCTGAGGACATCTAACATTTTGTCAAGCAGAGAAAACGAGCCATTCATTTTCCAATTTGCTGCAACCAGTTTGGCTCGCATCTTTTTGTGACTAATTTATTGTAAATGTTATTGTTATTTAACGGTTTAAATAATAAATGATTAATCTGCTGAATTCAAGATTATTCAACAAAATGAACTTGCTTAATCGTAGCTATTGCTTTTTTTAACCTATTTGCTACTTATACATACAAGCATTTATTTTATATGAATAAAGGTATTATTTTTTATTTTGAAGGTTAAAGCGTGAGTAACAATCAAGAAGGACAATCTTTGGAAAAGCTTAGATCACGTATTGATGAACTTGACAGTGAATTGCTAAAATTACTGAATGAGCGTGCTAAATGCGTGATTAAAATAGGCAAAATAAAACAGAAAGAAAAAAAAGATGTTTTAGTTCCACTGCGAGAAAAAGAGTTGTTGGACCGCTTACTTACAGTCAACAAAGGTCCTATGACAGATGCAATGGTGATTTATCTTTTTCAGCAAATTATTGATACACTTAAAGATCTGCAAAAGTAACGGTTAAAATTTCAATTTTTCTAAAACATAAAATTTATTTAAACACTTTGATAAATTTAATATTTTATTTAATTTCAATCAGTTCAACCTCAAAAATC
>JAKUUF010000130.1 GCA_022448705.1 SAR324 cluster bacterium
ATAAATATACTTCTAATAGGTGCCTGCACCGGTGTAATATTCGCAATAATCAGCATTCTTATCATCAATACGTCCAACTCTGAAAGATACCCGGTCGGAGGATTCCTTCCAGCATTATGGGTAGTCGCAGATTTGGGAGAATCGTCAAAGCTGGTAGCGGCAGGTTTGCTGATGATGGGAGGAATTACAGGTTTTTACCTTATGCTTGCGTTCAGAAAATTAAGATTTGAAGCTTTTAGGAATAAATTTCGGATACAACCTGAGGAAAAACAGGTTACTGAAGAAAATATTGCTGAAGGGCAAGGCACTATAACTGTCAAAGGAAATTCTCTGGCAGAATTTCTCAAGTGATTACTTTTTTTAACTGATAATATTGTGTTCCGGACCAAAAGGAAAACCAGTCAGGTTTATCGCACCATCTTCAGTTACAACCAGAATATCATGCTCACGATATCCTCCAGCCCCGGCTGAATCCTCCGGAAGCATCACCATCGGCTCCATAGAAACCACCATATTGGGCTCTAGAACCGTTTCTATATCTTCACGCAGTTCCAGACCTGCTTCACGCCCGTAATAATGGGAGAGTGTACCGAATGAATGCCCATATCCAAAGGTACGATATTGAAGCAAATCGTGTTTTAAAAATATCTCATTCAGCTCTGCTGCAATATCACAACAGCGTACTCCTGGTTTGATCAGTTCCAGACCATGCCGGTGGACTTCCACGTTTGCCTGCCAGATTTCCAAATGACGCTCTGAAGCATTTTCAAAAAATAATGTTCTTTCAAGGGCTGTATAGTATCCTGCAATCATTGGAAAGCAGTTCAGGCTTAGTATATCGCCTTTTTGTACTTTTCTTGTTGAAACAGGATTGTGGGCTCCATCAGTATTGATTCCGGACTGGAACCATGTCCATGTATCCATGATGTCGCTTCCCGGATATCTATGTGCAATTTCCCGAACCATGGCACTGGTAGAATGAAGTGCAATTTCGTGTTCCGGAACACCTTCTCCAATTGCTTCCACACAGGCTGCACCGCCAATATCAGCCACTTGCGCACCGTTTCTGATCAGATCAATTTCTTCATCTGATTTCACCATCCTTTGCCGCATAGTAATTTTTGAGATATCAGCAAATTCTGTGTCAGGAAGTAAATCCTGCAGTTTTTTCAGGTTTTCAAAATTGATATGATCATATTCAATTCCTATTCGTCCATTGTTCTTTATTTCATTTTTTACTGCTTTGAAATAATTATCTTTTTTCCAATCAGTATAAACAATATTATCGCCAAACCCTCGTCTCCAGGGCTGACCTCCGTCAATATTTGCAGATATTGATTTAAGCTTATCCTGTGTAACTACCAGTCCGTAAGGTCGTCCAAACGAACAATAAACAAAGTGGTTGTAATAATTGATGTTGTGAATGGACGTGAATAAAATTGCATCGATATTTTCTGTCTCCATATTTGAACGCAGCTTACTCAGGCGTTTTTCCATCTCTTCAGAAGAGAAAACTGAATTTTGTTTATTGCCGTTTTTAATGGTTATTAGTTGTTCCATGTTTTTTTAATGTAAAATCGTCAATGAAAAAAAATCAGTGTATTAAACTGGTATTGACAAGTACTGATTAAATTAAGTCTTTTTTTGAAGTAGTTGTTGCTGATCTTGAGAAGATAACACTCTGATATTACACTGATATTATAGAGTTTATGTCAGAAGATTATGGCTGGATACTAAAACTGTTGACTGAGGAGTTGTAAGATACTAATTGAAATAATTATTCAACTGATTATTTACGCAGACAAATGTCGTGCATTTTGAAATGTCTTTTATTTTTTTTGCTCCAATGTAAGTACAAGTACTCCTGACTCCACCTAGCAGGTCCAGTAAAGTATCTTCCAGGGAGCCCTTATAGGTTATATTTACCAGCTTACCTTCACTTGCTTTATAATCAATTTTCATATTATCACTGTAATACTTTTCCAGAGCAGTACTGCTGGCCATGCCATAAAACTTTACTGATTTTTCTCCAGTTTCTTCATCAACAGTTATTTTCTCGCTGTTTTCATCATGTCCTGCAAGCAAACCTCCCAGCATTACAAAATCAGCATTTGCGCCAAATGCCTTGCTGATATCACCTGAACAGGTACATCCGCCGTCAGACATAACCATTCCTCCTATCCCGTGTGCTGCATCAGAGCAATCAATAACTGCGCTCAACTGGGGTATTCCAACACCTGCCACATTTCTGGTAATACATGCAGAACCTCCCCCAATACCTACTTTTACAATATCGGCACCAGACAATATCAACTGTTCAGTCATTTCAGGCGTACAGACATTCCCTGCAATGATAATTTTTTCCTCGAACTCATCGCGTACCTGCTTAATAAAATCGGAAAACTGTTCTGTATAACCGTTTGCCACATCAATACAAATGAACTTAAATTGTTTCAGATGATCACCAAGCTCATATAGAATATTTAATCCTTCAGCAATTCCGATTGTAATTGCAACATTTTTTCTAATGCCTGTGGGGATTTCCCTTAATTCCTCAACTGAATGAAATTTATGCAAACAAGTCAGTGTATTATGCCTGCTTAAAACTTTAGCAGCACCAATCGTACCTACAGTATCCATGTTTGATGCTGCCACAGGAATCCCTTTCCAGACAAGACTGGACCACTTAAAACTAAACTTTCTTTCCAGGTCCACTTCTTTCCTGGAGGTATAATAACTGCGCTTTGGTTTGATCAGCACATCTGAAAAATCATACTTTATTTCGTTTTCTATATGCATTTTTATTCAGTGATGTATTGTTGTGTATTCTCAAATTCCCAGGGGAAATGTATCCACAAATTTTCAGTGTCTTTAGCCACTTCCCTGGCAAAGAAATGTGGTGTAAAATTACATTCATTGTTCCACCAGAGAGAAGCAAATTTAGGTTCTTCGCAAAACTCATTGATTTCCAGATGAATTTTATGAAATGTCTCTCCTCCATCACATACATCATCCATTATAAGCACGTTTTTGTGCTCTTTATCCGGTTTATATTTAACCCAGTTTGGAAAGTCCCTTAGCGCAGTCTGAATCGGGACCATAGGCAATTGAAACCAGTGACTTAATGCTACAGCAGGTACCAGCCCTCCTCTCGATACGCCTACAATCACATCCGGACTAAATTCAGATAAAGAAACCTGCCTTGCGATCTTCTGAATGTCTATCAGACATTCTTTCCATGAATAGTAGTATTTTTTCAAGATTATAAAGGGGAAATTTGAATTAATTAACAAAACCAGGTACTGCGCAGCAGTAATCTTTTTGCAAAATATTCTGGTTTGGAAAAGGCTTTATTGCAAAGTTATAAATGCTTTTTCATAAAAATGCAAAACTACATTATTGAAGAATAAATATTTATAATAACTGAAATATTTCTAGTTTACTTTTTCTACAAAACAAATTTACCTTTATATTTATTCAGAAAGCTAAATTTACTTCTATATTTCAGTCTGTGTCCACCAGTCCTGCACCTGCACCTGATTTACGGGATTCTTCAGTTGAAGGTACAAGACACCGTTTAAAAAATGAATATATCTCTGTCCAT
>JAKUUF010000131.1 GCA_022448705.1 SAR324 cluster bacterium
CGCCAGGAGCATTGCCGGGTAGCTACGTCTGGAACGGATAACCGCTGAAAGCATCTAAGCGGGAAGCCGGCTCCAAGAGTGATCTCCCGGACCTTATGGTCCCCTAAGGCCGCAGGAAGATTACCTGTTTGATAGGCCGGAAGTGGAAGCATGGTAACATGTGAAGCTGACCGGTACTAATTGGCCGGGAGACCTGATTTTTAAGATCATCCCCCGATGGCTCCTACAGTTGCTCATTGAATACCAAAACCTCCAATACATACCCACACTTGTGTGCCGGTGCTCATGGCAGGGGAGAAACACCTGTTTCCATCCCGAACACAGAAGTAAAGACCCCTAGCGCCTATGGTACTGCCGGGTTTCCCGGTGGAAGAGTCGGTCAGTGCCGGCACTCAATTGTGGGTGTGAAAAAATTGCCAGGCGCGTAGCTCAGTGGGAGAGCACTACCTCGACACGGTAGGGGTCGGCGGTTCAATCCCGCCCGCGCCTACCAAACGTTTATAAAAGAAAAGAGAAAGCTCATAGGAATACGTAGGTCACGACCTCCAATTAGAAATGAAGAAACAACACGAATCAATGATCAGATTAGTGTCAGCGAGGTACGGCTTATTGATGGGGAAGGTGGCCAAGTGGGTATTATGCCTACAGACGAGGCATTGGAAATGGCGGAAAATGCCGATTTGGATTTAGTTGAGGTTTCGCCAAAAGCAAAGCCTCCTGTCTGCCGCTTGATGGATTATGGTAAATTTAAATATCAGCAAAGCAAACGAAGTCACGTAGCAAGGCAAAATCAGAAAATTGTTCACCTCAAAGAGGTGAAAATGAAACCAAAAATTGAAGAGCATGATTTTCAATTTAAGCTGCGGAACGCGCTGCGCTTTCTTGAAGATGGAGACAAAGTCAAAGTCGGTGTAAGATTTATGGGACGCCAGATAGCACACAAAGACCTTGGAATTGAATTACTGGAAAAATTCCAGGCTGAAATTGGGGATGGCGGTACAGTTGAGCAGCCGATCACAAGTGAGGGCAGATCAATGCACATGATTCTTGCTCCACCTAAAAAAAGAAAATAAATCTGCCATGAAAATAAAAACACATAGAGGCGCAGCAAAGCGTTTTAAAGCTACAGGAGGAGGGGGTTTCAAAAGGAAACGTGCTTTTCTGAGACATGGAATGCGTAAGCGTAACCAGGATGTGAAACGTGTGTTGCGTAAGAAAACAATGGTATCAGACACGAACAGCAAAGCTGTTAAGCTGATGCTTCCAAACGGATAAACATAGATTAGATTTAAATGAGAGCAAAATTAGCAGTTCATTCACGTAAGCGTAAAAAATCTCTGTTCAAGGCTGCAAAAGGGTATCGCGGAGGTCGTAGCAGACTTTTGCGCACAGTTAAGGACGCAGTTGATAGAGCAAGAGAATACAGCTATCGTGACAGAAAAGTCAGAAAAAGAGATTTCCGTCGTCTTTGGATTGTACGTATAAATGCAGCAGTTAGAGAACATGGCATGAATTACAGCCAGTTCATCTATGGATTGAAAGCTGCAAAAATTGAAATGGACCGCAAAACTCTTGCTTATTTGGCAATGGAAGAACCTGAGTTGTTTGCACAGGTCGCACAGACAGCCAAAACAAAGCTGGCCGCTTAGTCACTTGAAAGCGCATCTCCAGAGCGCTTTCAATAATCCTCTATCCGCTGTTCTTCATTCCAGCTGTATAAACATTGCGCACAATACCGGCAATTTCAGAGAGCCAGGTTTTGCCTGCCTGCTTTCCGGATTGGGACAAGTTTTTGATTAACCCTGTGTAGTCTGATTGTCCCTGAGATTGCAGATTTTCGAATTCTTCCTTTAAAGATTCCGGAATTTGAGTTTCGTATTTTTCCAGATTCTTAAATTCTGAACCTAATTTTGGCCATCGAGAAAGCAAATCTTTCTGTTCTGAAATCTCTTTTTTCGAAGCCTGCATACTCTCCAGAAGCCTGACTGAATTTTCCAGGAAATCCACATATCTACTCAACTGGTCCAGACGTTCCTGATAATTCAATTCAACCATGCGCAGTCCAGACTCATATAGGAATTTTTGTTCCGGAGTTTGAGCTGCACAATTTATTCGCACCTGCTTATACCAGTTAGCCAAGGCTGTCAATTCTGCAAGCACATTTACCTGATTATTAACAATTCCGGAAACGCCTGAAAATATTCTTGCATCATAATCAACTGTTCCTTTTGGCAGGGAGTGACCGTAGTTAAGCCCTTTGGGCAGCTTACCTTTTATCCTTGCCCCTGCTGCAGTCATAGCGCCAAAATCAGCCTTGACAGGCCCCAACAGACTGTTGTTACCCCCGATAAAAAGCCGCTCCTGGTCCAGAAACACACCCTGTAAAACATCACCAAATAAAGATGCGGTTGCTTTGTCGCCTCTGATACTATAGTTGAAATGAATGGTTCCGCTGCCCACTTCACTAAAAGAACCAAGTTCAGGTCCTGTACCTCCTGCCAGAAGGGCATCACAAAAATTTATGTCGCTTCCTAATGTAGCCCATGGGAACAATATGGTCATTTTTGTATCTGTGTGCTGGGCGGATGATGCATCCTCTTCGTAAAGTGACCCTTTACGTACCCTGAAACCATAGCCTGTGGTAAAATCATTGACCATAGATTCCTTGCCCAAAAAAACTGCCTGTTCAGCAACTCCGGCACCCAGAACAGATTTTGGCCCAACAACTGTATCAATCAAGGTAACCTGACCTAAATCCCCAATAACAGCATTTTCTCCAATAAAGCTGTTTTCCAAAATGACCGGACCTCTTACTCCAATTCTAGCTCCTGAATGTATTTGTGTCTTGGAGCCTGTAATGCGAACAAAAGGATAAATCGTGCTTCCTGGAGCAATATTTTCAAGTTGTACATCCCTGGTTATATGAACTAAATTCAAATCAGGAATATGAACGCCCCTCTCCAGAAGGTTACTGAGATCTTTTTGACTATAGGATTTTAATGATTCTTCATGCATTCATAGGTTTTGAAAATTTATTGAATTGATTCGATTAAGTATAGCTTTAAAATGTAATCTAACAACTGAATTATTACTACAGATAATATTCACCAACAAATACTTGCAAATTTGTGCATTTTTTCTCATTTAATTCGCAAAACTCCAATTGAATTTTTAAGATGAAGTATTCTTCTCTGGTCGAACGCATCGCAGGTGAAAGCGCCGAAGTCTGGGACATTCACAATGAAGCAAGGAAACGATTTGAAAACGGTGAAGACGTGATCATGCTCAGCATCGGCGAGGAATCCGACGAAACAACTCCTGCTTCCATCCAGAAGGAGGCAATTGCTTCCATCCAGCGTGGTAGGCATCATTACACACAGGTGGTGGGAGAAGATCATCTTCGCAAAGCAATTGCGAAAAGGCATCAAAAACGAACCGGCCAGCAAATCAGCCTCGAGAATGTCTGTATTTTCGCAGGAGCCCAGAATGCTCTTTTTTCTGTCTGCCGCAGCCTGAATGAAAAGGAAGATGAAGTGATAGCTCCGGAACTTTATTACGCCACTTATCCCGCAACTGTAAACGACGGAGGCGCAAACCTGGTG
>JAKUUF010000132.1 GCA_022448705.1 SAR324 cluster bacterium
AATACAGGCAACCGGGGCAAGCCGAGCTCAGCAGATGCTATACGGTATTGTCCCTCAGGTTCTCCCAACATTTGCAGGTGTTGGTGTATACAGATGGGATATCAACATACGTGAGTCGACTATTCTAGGATTGGTTGGAGCAGGAGGAATTGGTTTGCAGCGAAACGGATCAATAAATACCCTTGCCTGGACACAGGTATCTATGATACTTCTTGTCATTTTGGCAACAGTCATTATCAGCGAATGGATTTCTGCTAAAGTTCGTCACGCCATTATTTGAGGAGCATGAAGATATGCGTCCTCTCTGTGAATTCCCCCAAGAAGACCTCCGGAAAATCAAGTTTATCCTTACTGATATTGATGATACTCTGACAACGAATGGTCGGCTCCCGGCCAAAAGTTATCATGCCCTGGAAAAACTCCATCAGGCCGATATTAAAGTGATACCCATTACAGGACGTCCAGCCGGATGGTGTGACCACATTGCCCGGATGTGGCCTGTTGATGCAGTTGTTGGAGAAAATGGAGCTTTTTACTTCGTTTATGAGCAATCTAAGCGCAAAATAATCAGGCGTTACTGGAAATCGAAAAAAGAAAGAACAGCAGACCAAAAAATGCTTGAAAAGATTCAAAAAAAAATCTTAACTACTGTTAAAGGGAGTGCTGTCGCATCTGATCAGGCTTATCGTGAAGCGGATCTGGCTATTGACTATTGTGAGGATGTAAAACCTCTACCTGATTCATCAGTGATTCAAATTGTGGATGTTTTCCTCAAGGCAGGTGCAGTGGCAAAGATAAGCTCCATTCATGTAAACGGCTGGTTTGGTGATTATGATAAGCTTAAGATGACTAATGTTTTGCTGGAGGAATATTTTCAGCAGAATGATGCTGAATTCATGGATAAAATTGTTTTTGCCGGTGACTCTCCAAATGATGAGCCTATGTTCGGCTATTTCAAAAATTCTGTAGGTGTCGGAAACATTATGAACCATGCCGATCAAATTAAACAGTTTCCTGCCTGGATTACTACTAAAAATGATGCTGAAGGTTTTTCTGAACTTGCTGATGCCTTGCTGACAGCAAAAGCGGACAGTTAACATAGGGTTCTGTTAAGCTAAGTTAGGAGCACCTGAAAATGATTACCCGTGTCAAATTAAAATTGAAAAGCAGAGTTACAATTTCTTTGACTTGGAATTGGTAATATTCAAAATCTTCTGTTCATGGTCAATCAAAAAAATCAAAAGCCTCAACTTTCTGAAGGGGAAAGCAATTCTTCAAAAAGGCGTGCAGAATGGCAAGAAGAGACTCATAACGCAGAAACCAGGAAGGTTCTGGAGCAGGATGCCAATTTCTTCATAAACCAGGCTGTTTCAAGCCCCTGCCTTTCTGTTGTAAAAAAAGCGGAAGGAGCCTGCATTGAAGACACAAATGGGCGAAGTTATCTGGACTTTCATGGAAACAATGTACACCACATAGGATATGGCCATCCTGATTTAAAAAAAGCGATTTCTTTGCAAATGGATGCTTTGCCTTTTGCTCCAAGGCGATTTGCATGCGATTCTGCTCTTGAACTGGCAAAGAAGCTGGCTGAGATATCTCCAGGAAACCTTTCTAAAGTTTTATTCACTGCTGGAGGCTCGGATGCAATAGAGGTGGCCTTGAAAATTGCACGTGCTGCAACAGGAAGGCACAAGACGATTTCATTCTGGGATTCATTTCATGGAGCCGGTTTCGGGGCAGCATCAGTTGGCGGGGAACAGCTTTTCCGCTCACATGTTTCAGGTCCGTTGCTTCCAGGAACAGAACATGTTGCTCCTTTTGCTTGTTACCGTTGTCCATACGGTTATCCTGATCTTAATGGCAAGCCGCAAATAGAAGTCTGCAACTCAACCTGTGCTGATTTCGTGCGCTATGTTCTGGAAAAGGAAGGAGATGTTGCAGCAGTCATAGCTGAGCCTGTGAGAGCAGTGCCCTACATTCCGCCTCCAGGTTACTGGAAAATGGTGCGTCAGGCATGCAACGAATACGGAGCTTTATTGATCTTTGATGAGATTCCGACTGGCCTGGGCAAGACAGGAAAAATGTTTGCCTGTGAGCACGATGATACAGTACCGGATTTACTGGTTTTGGGAAAAGCACTTGGTGGGGGAATTCTTCCCATAGCGGCTGTTCTTGCCAGGGCGGAGCTTGATGTGGCAGGAAATTATGCATTAGGTCATTATACACATGAGAAAAATCCTGTAACAGCCAAAGCAGCCCTGACCACCATTGAAATCATTGAACAGCAGAATTTAGTTGAAAACGCAGAAGTTCTAGGAAAATATATGCTGGATCAACTCAACTCACTGAAAAATAAGCACATTTCAATTGGCGATGTTCGCGGACTTGGTCTGCTTATTGGTGTGGAACTTGTGCTAAACAGAAAGCAAAAAACTGCCGCTGAGGATTTAGCAGAAGATGTACTTTATCGCTGCCTTGGCAAGGGCCTGTCTTTCAAGATTACAATGGGAAATGTTTTGACTCTCTCACCGCCTCTTATCATTACCAGAGAACAAATTGATCTTTCATTGCAGATTCTTGATCAATGTATTGCTGAGGCTGAAGAGGCCGCAGGGTTTTAAAAATTAATTACACGCAGTTCAATCAACAATTAAATTATGATTAATGGTAACTGTTTAATAATAAATAGATTGTTACAGTTTTTTTAAATGAAACAGAAGCAATTCCTTAATTTAGCCACAGCAGAAGAAGCAGAGAAACGTTTCTGGGAGGCTGTAATGCCAAATCCTTGCGGAGAAGAGCAGGTCACTTTGCAGGATGCACGAGGGAGAGTTTTGTCAAAGGACGTAATTGCACGTCATAACGTCCCCTATTTTGACAGGAGCAATTTTGATGGTTACGCGGTTCGTGCTGCAGACACATTTGGCGCACAGGAAACTGCTCCGGTTTGCCTGAGTTTAAATCCGGAAGTTCTGGCCTGTGGAGTTGTGCCTCAAAATTCGGTTACTAAAGGAACTGCAACAATGATTGCCACAGGCGGAGTGATCCCCCGTGGAGCAGATGCTGTTGTGATGATTGAAAATACATTGCCGCTTGATGAAAATGAATCCGGAAACAAAGCAGTAAACATTCTTAAACCGGTTGTACCTACCGGGGGCATTTCTTTAGCAGGCTCGGATATTGGAGCTGGAGAAGCAGTTCTGCGGGTTAGTGATAGGATGGGTTATCGGGAAACAGGAACGCTTGCTGCGCTGGGTGAAGAAAAGGTGTGGGTATGGAAACGTCCCAAGGTTGGTATTATTTCCACTGGAGATGAACTGATTGCACCTGGGGAAAAGATGGAACTTGGCAAAGTTTATGACTCAAATGCCATGGTTATAACTCATGCAGTTGAGGAGCTTGGCTGTGAACCTCTACGATTTGGAATAATCCCGGATAACCAAGGACAACTGGAGAAATCCATCCGGAAAGCACTGAATACAGATTTAATTATTTTGTCCGGAGGTACATCAAAA
>JAKUUF010000133.1 GCA_022448705.1 SAR324 cluster bacterium
GGGATTTGATGAAAGATTCATCAGAACATGGCGTTTTTATTTGAAGTACTGCCAGGGGGGGTTTGAATCCAGGAAGCTAAGTGTATCTCAGTTTAATTTCGTAAAATAATAACCGATACCTTGTTCAAAGAAATTATAATATAATTTTTTTTAGATTCTGATTGGTCTTAAATACAATCTATTAAAAGTACCTTAAAACATTTCTAAACAAAGTGTTATTTATTATTGTTATTAATTTTAATTAATATTTCTTACTGTTAATTTGCCGCAAATAACATATTACTGAATTATGAGAAAATTTACCATTGTTCTCTTAATAATAGTATTAAGTCAATTAACAGCCTCAGCCATAGAAAGAAGATCGGAACAATTTCCTACTGAATTTGGCTATCTGGCTTTACCTTTACCCTATATCATACCAGGTGCAGGCTCTGGATTTGGAATTCTTGGCGGCTTCAACAATGTCCCTTTTGGAAGCCTCGAAACGACACTCGACCTTTTTGCAATAGGTATTGCTGGAGATATTGGTGGGAATATTTTACTTGCCACTGATTTCCCGATTTATCCCAAAGCTATTCTTCTAGACTTTGGACAGGGAAATTTTGACAAGGGGTCATTCAGATCATACCGTAACCGCAGAATGGATTCTGACCCTGATGATTTCGTTATCAGTGAACTTTCAGACACAAAATTTATATTCACCCGCTTAGCAATAACGCTGTTCGACAGGATGTTTGATATTTTTGGATTTCAAACCAGAAATAAATCTACACTTTCGGCTATTCGGGATAAGGACGGAGATCTTATATATGAAGCCAATCAAAGTTTTGAAGGTGATTCAAGCAGCTATGGCTTTCAGATTGATTGGACAGACGACAGAACAGACCCGCAGAAAGGGGTAAGATTAATATATACCACTTCTGATTCTCCTGCGGCAGATTCTGATTCCCCGGATTATAGTGTAAAAAGTTATAACCTGACATTCTACGTTCCAGTTTTCAGTTACAGCACATTTGCTATGAACTGGTATCGGTCGGGGGCAACAGTTCGAAAACAAGGCAATACAGACCTGGATTATCTGATTGCCAAGGAAACCGCCACATGCCTGTCTAACTGCGATTCAGATACTATAGAAATCCTGGCAAAAAACAGACAAGCAACAAATCTTTACGGCTCTGGAGGCAATCTAGGGGGTACAGAAAGACTCAGATCATATGTTGGAGGACGCTACAGCGGGGCACAAGTTGAATCACGCGGGGCAGAATTTCGCTGGAATCTCTCTGATGAAAAAGTTTCGTTTGACTGGTATTTTGTCAAGGATATCAGGACAGGTTTTCAATTTGCCTTTTTTTACGAGGAGGGAACAGTTGCAGATAAAGTAAGTGAACTCTGGCAGGAAAAAAGGACTTCTGCGGGTGCAGGTACAAGAGTTGTCACTGCCTCCGGTTTCGTTTACCGTTTAGATTTTGCCACAGGCCAGGAAGGCAACACCACAATTCTTATATTTGATTATCCATGGGGAACATTTGGTCAGTAATTTTTGATTTATACTTTTAAAAACAACTCACCCACAAAAAAATTTTCTGTCAAAAAAACAATCATTCAAACAAAATATTAATGCAAACTCGAATTCATATGCCATTAAAAATTATTATGAGACTTTTTTACATAGTACTATTTTTTCTTATATCGTCATGCACAGAACACAAAATAAATTATTACAAAAATGAAACTCCAAAGATTAATTTGAACGAATTTTTTAATGGGAAATTATTGGCGCATGGAATTGTTCAGGATCGATCAGGAAAAGTAATTAAAAGGTTTAAAGTAGATATTATAGCCTCCTGGAAAGATGATATTGCAACCTTAGATGAAAAGTTTGTCTATTCAGATGGATCCAAAAGTTCAAGAATCTGGAAACTGAAAAAAATTGGTTCAAATCAGTTTGAGGGGACTGCAGGTGATGTAGAAGGGATTGCTGAAGGTGAAACTGCCGGCAACGCTTTTTATTTTGTATATGACCTTAATTTGCCTGTGGATGACAGTACATATGTAGTTAACTTCGAAGACTGGATGTTTCTAATGGATGAAAATACTCTGCTTTCAAGGTCTTATATGAGCAAATGGGGATTTGACGTCGGAGAGGTGACTTTAGTGATGACAAAAACACTATGATATGAATAGTTTAACAGAATTTAGAGAATGGGTTATTAATTTAAATGAATCCACACTGGATGAAATCGTTTCTTATTATGATGAAAATGTTTTTTTTAAAGATCCGTTCAATGAATTTAATGGAAGAGAAAAATTGAAGAAATTATTTCTTCATATGTTCATTACCTTTAAAAATCCTCATTTTGTATTTATTGATACTATTGAAAATAGCGAAGGAATATTTTTGACCTGGGATTTCATTTTCAGTTATAAAGAAAAATTATTTAAGATACACGGAAGCTCCCACCTCAAGTTAAATGATGAAGAAAAAATTGTGTATCACAGAGACTATTGGGATGTTGGTGAGGAACTTCTGTTGAAAATTCCATTAATTAAAAGTTTGTACGGATTCTTTCAAAACAAACTTGCTCTGTCATTTAATTAGTTATGTTGTTAATCAAGATTATACTGTTACAGGCATTCTGGTTTTCCATCGTATTGTACGGAACATCATTTAATCAATCAGTAATTTTTCTAATTACTATCTGCTTAGTTTATGCAAACTACTTAATTTTTAAGCCAAATATTTCCCCCGGGCGTTTTTTTTTATTTTAATTATATTTACGACCTGCGGCTATCTTCATGATTCAATTTTAATCTGGTTAAATTTAATTGAAATTGAATCCTACAGTTATGTCTTTCTCTCATTATGGATAATTTTTATTTGCTACTATGGGGATGTATTTAACAAACTGAAATCACTTCCTTATTCAATCCTTGCCCTTATTGGCGGAACAGGCGGTACACTGGCATATTGGTCTGCCTATAAGTTAAATGCCGTTATAATTACAAATGAAAGTGAATTATACTATTTATTATTTGTATTTATATTCTGGCTTATATTCTTTCCATTAAGCATTTTAATTTACTACGAAGATAAGTATTGGGATTTTATTTTAGATAAAACTGTAGTTTTATCCTTTGACAAAACTGGATTTCAGAGACATAAAATAAAGTTTAAAGAAGATATATCCCAAAAAGATTTAGCCGGAAAGAGAGCACTTGTAACGGGTGGAACTTCAGGAATTGGAGGAGCTGTTGCAAAACAGCTTTCAAAGCAGGGTTCAATAGTAGATATTACAGGACGTAATCATCAAAAGGGTAAATCATTCGAGGAAGACAATGTAAATTGCATTTTTCACAACTTAGATATGTCTGACTGGAATAGTATAGATGAATTCTGTAAACAAAGCTTAAGTTATGACTTTGTAGTTTTAAACGCTGGAGGTATGCCCGATAGTTTAATTGTAAATAATTTTAATGTAGAGCAT
>JAKUUF010000134.1 GCA_022448705.1 SAR324 cluster bacterium
AGCAGCATCCCGGCACGGTAAACTCAAATCTGAGGACAGGATCATTGCAGTTGCACAGGGAGCGCAGGCTTTTGAAAGTGTAATTGATATGCGCCTAAATGATGTGGGGCAGCTTAGACGCGGAAAAAGAGGAACAAAGGTTGGTCTGCAGATTCTGCGTAAAACTAATAAGGGCTTTGATACCCTGAAATATTTCATTGTGCGCGACAAAATTGTGCTCAAGGATGGAGAGGCAAGAGCGGAAATCTTTGATTCCCAATTCAGTCAGCATAATAAAAACGAAAAAAATCTGCACAGAATCGGTGTGATAAAATTACCTTCTTTCTATATTGATTTCAATGATCGAAGGAAAAATCCAAAAAATTACAAAAGCTCATCAAGGGATGTGAAAGAGCATCTCAAAAGATTTGTAAAAAATAATGTTGATGGAGTGATCCTGGATTTACGCAGCAACGGTGGCGGGGGACTTGATGAAGCAATCAACATGGCAGGACTTTTTATCGGCCACAACCCGGTAGTGATTGTTCGCCAGTCCGGAGGAAGAAGAATTACCGTACACCGCAGTCGTGAAAGACAGGTATATGACGGACCGCTGATAATAATGCTCAATCGTTACAGCGCCTCTGCCTCCGAAATTCTTGCTGGTGCCATGCATGATTATCAGCGTGCGATTTTAGTAGGCGACGCCACGACTTTCGGAAAAGGTACGGTACAGAATATCTTTCAGCTTCCGGAAGGTTACGGGGCACTTAAAGTTACAATTGCACAGTTTTACCGCGTTTCAGGATGGTCCACACAACACCGCGGAGTTGAAAGCAGTGTTGTTTTACCTTCATTGAACAATGTAAGGGAAATTGGCGAGTCTACACTGGACAATGCCCTGCCTTGGCGAGCAATTGACGCTGTTACCTACAGTGTTAAGGGAAATTTAAATAAAGATATTCCTGTATTAAAAAATTTTTCCTCACAAAGATTAGAAAATTCTGAATATTTCAAAAAAATTGGCCAGGACATTCAGGAATACCTTACAAACGTCAAGCCTCTTGGATATACTTCAATCCTAAAAATGCAGCAGGACGATATGAAACGCAAGACCCAGCGAAACCTGGAACTGGCAAGCGCAACAGAGAGAGATGACGAGGATGTTCCTCCTGAAACAACACAAAATGAAACCGAAACTGTAATTAATCGTGACGATTATATCAACGAAAGCATGGCGATTTTAACTGACTACATAACTTTACAGCAGCAGGCAAAAAAGGATGAATAGTGTTTCCTCCAATGAGGAAAAAACAGATATTTACTCTAAAGAAGTTTTGATTTCCAGAGAGGAAATCAACAGTCGAGTAGAGCAGTTAGGGCGTGAAATATCGCAAGATTACCAGGGAAGGGAACTGCATCTCGTGGGTGTGCTCAATGGAGCCTTTATGTTTCTTGCTGACCTGGTGCGCCATCTCAGCATTCCCTGTCAAATATGTTTTATGCAGGCTTCCAGCTACAAAGACCAGCAGGTAAGTACCGGAGAGGTAATACTGATGCATAATCTTGATTTAAGCGGAAAGAATGTTCTTGTTGTTGAAGATATTTTTGATACGGGTCTGACACTGAAACACATCAGAGAAGATCTTAACATGCAAAAACCAGCATCACTGGAAATCTGCGCCCTGCTTAATAAAAGGATTCCAGATAAGGTGGCTGTAGATGTTAAGTATATTGGCTTCGAAATTGAAGATCGATTCGTGGTTGGGTACGGACTTGATTATGCGGAAAAATACAGGGAACTACCACATATCTCCTGCCTTGATTAAAGTGTGGTCTCTCTAAGTCCAGTTTTTTAGGAAAAACTTGACTGGAAGCCACCAAATGAATTCGCTGAGCGCCTGTCTGCCCAGATCACATAAATGTATCAGCTCCTCCCGTAATCATCTTCCAGACGCTCAATATCGTCTTCCCCGAAATATTCCCCTGTCTGTACTTCAATGAAATTCAAATCGACAGTACCGGTATTTTCTATGCGATGGGATGATCCGCATGGAATATTAACTGACTCGCCACCTTTTTTGTTGAGTCGTTGTCCGTCAAGTGTTACGATTCCTTGTCCGGAAACCACAAACCAGTGTTCAGACCTTTTTTGGTGTTTTTGAAGACTGAGGCGTTTCCCGGGATAAACCACTATTCGTTTTACCTTGTGGTCCGGTTCATCAGCCAAAACTGTGTAGTAGCCCCATGGACGATGATCTGTTTCGGCACTGTTTTTCATGCAGTTTTCTGCGAATGTTTAAGTTTCAATCCTGTTAATGCATTCTAGGAAACTGACAAAAATACACAAGACCTGCAAATATTGTAAAATAAAAATTGGACTTTAAACCTTTTCTCTGAAAGAAAAAACTTAAATCAGAATGAGTTTGATTACACCCACATCTAAGAAATTTATACTCACTTTTTGTCTGCTGTGTCTTGCAACCGAAGTATGGGCAGTGAGAGCAAAAATAAGGTTTCTCTTCCCCGTCAGCATGGAAAGCGTAACTGATGGATTTGAAAATACAAAAATCAATACATCAGAGTTTGTGCTGTCTTTTGTGATGCCTGTTTCCAGAAACACTCAATTGGATTTTGGATATTCCTATTTCAATGCACGCATCGAAGACGCAGACACATCTTCTGAGGCTTATTCAGGCGTGTTCCGGGCACACCTGCTGGAGATCGGTGCGGGTTATACAGGTATTGAGCTGACCAGAACCATATCTATGCTCATTGAAGCATCAACCCGTTTTCCCGTCAGTGGTCAGGCAGAAGTAAATGGAACTCCCGGTTCAAGTGAAGCAGAATCCATAAGCGGTATGGGTTATTTTCTCGGTTCCGGGATAGCATACGGCAACATTGATTTGTTGTTGTTTTATCAGCAAAGAGATTTGACTTTTGATGAGCTTACAGTTTTGCGTGACGGCGTAAGCAAGGATGTTGCTTTGCACTCTACAGAATACGGTATCGGTATCGGTTACACTTTTTAGGAAATACCGATGTTTAATATTCTTGTCAACACTGAATACGAATGGCTGTTTGAAACACTAAAGACAGAGGCGTCGAAATTTTTTTCCATGAAATTGGCTGATTTTTCCTGTCCTGATGAAAACCAGTATGAACAGCTTGCCGGGACAGACGCCATTATCGGGCAGAAAATAAATCTCAGCGATGCTCAATATGAAGCTGCCGGAAAGCTGCAGATCATTCAAACATTAAGCGCAGGTTTCGACCATATTGACCTGGCAAAAGCAAAAAAGCGCAATGTGTATGTCGCCAACAACAATGGCGCAAACGCGGAATCTGTGGCTGAGCATGTTTTGATGCTGATTTTAGCACTTTACCGCCAACTGCTATTTCATCATAACTCTGTAACAAAAGGAACATGGACCTGCTTGAAATACCAGAATCGCGGTCTATCAGAAAAAACGCTTGGA
>JAKUUF010000135.1 GCA_022448705.1 SAR324 cluster bacterium
GGTTCGGGCGTCGTGCACTCCGAAATGCCTTCTCCTGAATTTTTCGAAAAGGGAGGAACTATGCATGGATTTCAGATCTGGATCAACCTGCCAAGTAAGCAAAAAATGATATCTCCCCGTTATCAGGACACTCCCTCGGAAAAAATTCCGGAGGTTATTCTTGAAGATGGTAAAAGTAAAGTCAGGGTAATTGCCGGTTTGTTCAAGGGGATAAAGGCAGTCATTGAAACCAACACACCCATTCTTTATCTGCATGCATCGCTGGAGCCCGGAGTAGAACTGAAACATCCTGTTTCAATCGATAACAATATCATGGCATACCTGATTTCCGGCAAAGGTGAATTTGGTGAAAATGAAGAGGAAAAGTCTGCTGTTGAAGGGCAGCTTGTGCTTTTTGCCCATGACGGTGATTCAATTTCTTTGCGCAGCACTGTTGATTCCAGTTTGGAACTACTTATTCTGGGAGGCACTCCAATTAAAGAACCGATGGTGCGATACGGCCCATTCGTTATGAACACAAAAGAAGAAATTTTACAGGCCTTTCACGATTTCAGCAAATAGCTTTTCAAATATTGCTCTTCTTTAGCAGGGAACCTCCCATAAAATCAAATAAACCCTGAAACTTTCTGTTTACATGCCTATATCCAGCTGTTATGATCTCGTGTAATTTGTGAATGTTCTATTTTCTTTTTCCCCGGAAATACTAAACATGGAGGATAGATATGTCTATTAAAGAAACCTGTCATTGCGGTTCAGTGGAGTTCACCCTGCAAAACGACCCGATGATGCACTTCGCCTGTCATTGCAGTGATTGCCAGAAGTTATGGGGTAATTCCTTTTTTGGTTACGCTTATTCCACAGACGACATCAGCATCACAGGAGAAGTAAAAAAGTATTCTTTTGAGGGTGGAAGCGGTAATCAATTGCATTTCGTTTTCTGTCCAGAATGCGGCAGCAAGATACATTCGCAGCCCGACCTAATTGAAGGAATGATTTACGTCCCCTGTGGTATGCTCAAGGAACATTATGAGTATGAGCCGAAGGTAGAGATTTTCTCAGCGAACAAAGCGTCCTGTTTTGCTCAGCTGAAAGCCACTGCCGAATCCTACGAGCACAACGGCACAATCGAGCGGATAAGCGAGTTGCTGGAGAATCTCGAACAGAGATAAATATGAGCGATCTAGAGCAGGAGATCGAGAAGCTCAAAAAAGAGAATAAAAAACTCTCTCTAGAATCCAAGTTAAGAAAATCGATGGCGGTCGAACTAGATCGTCAAAAGGATTTGTTGCGTCAAGCGACCGAGGAGGTAGAGGCCCAAAAGGAGAAGATTGAGGGAATCTCACTAAAGTTGTCAAGGTACCTGCCTGTACAGTTGTACGAGCAGATCTTCAGCGGTTCCTTGGATATCCATAAAAAGAGTGAGAGAAAAAAACTCACGATATTCTTCTCCGATATCGTTGACTTCACATCTATCTCAGAACAGATCGAGGCAGAGGAGATCAGCGAATTTTTAAGTTTCTACCTCACCGAGATGAGCACAATCGCAGAAAAATTCGGCGGAACCATTGATAAGTTTATCGGAGATGCCATTATGATTTTCTTTGGAGATCCTCAATCCGAGGGTGACGTACAGGATGCAAAAAACTGTGTCGATATGGCAATTGAAATGCAGAACCGTATCGATGCGTTGCAGCCTTATATAAGGAAACAGTTCAGTTTCCCTGCGAACTTGAAAATTCGAATCGGGATCAATACGGGATTCTGTAATGTCGGCAATTTCGGTAGTACCAGCCGTCTGGATTACACCGCCATCGGCAGAGGGATTAATGTGGCGTCTCGCCTGGAATCTGAAGCCGAATCCGGCGAAATCCTAGTATCTGAGAATACTAAAATTCTGCTGGAAGATTTCTTTGAATTCACCTCAGAGAGGGTAGTAAACCTTAAAGGGCTTCCCCATCCTGTAAATTGCTTCAACGTCTCCCATGAAAAGTCGTTGAATAGGGAGAGTATCCTGGGAGAATGCTTCAAACTTGTTATAAACGACTCTAATCTGTCCGATAACGACCTGACAAAGCTAAAGGCCTTCGTTGCCAAATATTCAGAGGATTCCTCTAAAAATGAACCTAAGGCGGATCCAAATTGAGGCCAAGCAAGAGACCGGTTCGGAGGCTTGTCCAGTCTGGACAGATTTCACGAAAAACTGGGCTATATGAAAATTAGATATATCCAAAGTAAAAAATATAAGAAAAAACATGAAAGAATCTTCCTCAGAGAGTGTTTTACAAAAACCCATTGAAAAACTTAATTTACTTCAACTTGCTTTTGGTGACGGCACTACAAAAAAAGCTCTTTTCTCAGCTTTGGTAGTTGGCAGTATATTGACGAGCATCAATCACGGAGATATGATTCTATCCGGAGAATATCCCTCCTGGCTGAAAGTCCTACTGACCTATTTTGTTCCATATTGTGTCACAACCTGGGGGGCCATTACCGGTAAGTTAACAAGTCAAAGAAAAATGAGATGAAAGATAAAAATTTTATTTTGAAAGGGTGACAAATGAAAATTGAGGATTTCTTCAATCAGCAAAATGTGATTGAGCTTAGTTTCTTCAATTTTGAAAACGCTATCACTGCGGCTTATTTTGCGAGGGAAAACCTGGAAATCGTCAAAGTTAATGAGAATTTCCGTAAATTTTTCCCAGTTCTAGGAAATGTAAGTAATGCATATTTCCCGGACGTTTTGACTCAGTTGGGGGTAAGCGCGGAGCAGGTGGAACAGTTTGTCAGGGATATTAATGACAAGGGCTGGGTCTTGATTCCGAAAGTTCCAATAAAAATTGATGGAAATGAAAAGATTTATTCGCTTCTTTCAACCAGAACCAGTAACGATTCATTTTCCTATTTGAACGGAGTCCAAGGACAATTTGTCGATCGAACCGAGGAATGGTCATTACGCCGTGAAAGAGAAGATCTCTTGGAGCAGAAAATTCGGGATAGAGAGCTGATCGAGGAAAAAACAGTACAGTTGGAAAATCTAGCTACCCGCCTGGCAAAATACCTTTCTCCACAAATCTATCAAAGTATTTTCAGTGACGAGGGCAAGGCCATTGAAAAACATGCCCGGAAGAACTTAACCATTTTTCTGTCGGATATAGTCAAATTTACTGATCTTACAGATACACTTGAACCTGAAAAATTAGCCCAGATAATCAATTCCTATCTTTCTGAAATGTCAGCCATTGCATTAGAAAGCGGTGGGACCATTGACAAATTCATAGGCGATGCCGTGCTTGTTTTCTTTGGAGATCCTGAATCCGAAGGAGAAAGGGAAGATGCCCTTAAATGCGTTGAAATGAGTTTGAGAATGAAGCAAAGGGTCAAAGAACTAAAAAAGCACTGGA
>JAKUUF010000136.1 GCA_022448705.1 SAR324 cluster bacterium
ACTGTTTTTCTGAACGCGTCCATCATGTCAAAAGCAGATTCATTGCAATAAAAGAACAGGCTTTGGAAACGAGCCCCCCCTCCAGCTTCAAAATACTGCATCCCCGCATCTACAGCCGCTTCCAGTGCGGGCAGAAAATCTTTGGTAGCTACCCGAGCTCCAAACACAGATTGAAATCCGTCACGGAAGGATGTGTCCATAAATTCAATTTTTTTCTTTGCCATGATGTTTTTCCGATGAACTTTTGTTTTTATATAATGCGGATAAATTTGTTATGAGTTATTATTATCTGACTCATAAGATGCAATTGCAGCAGCAAATACTTCAACAGGAACTTCGAGTTTAGAATCAGTTTTGTATTTGTTTGAATCTGATTTACGGCTTTGAAGCAATGACTGCTCCTGTTTCATTGTGAAATTGCATGTAAGGAATTTTACCAACTCAATGCAGGCAATCAGTAACAGCAGGAAAAGCATGACAGAAGCCATGCCCACAATCATCAATTTAAGTCCTTCCAGTAGCATTTATTCAACAGGCTTTTTTTAAATCATAAAAGTTCGGCGCAACATTGACTTGACCAGTAAGCATACTTTAATTAACGTGTCCTGACTGAAGGAAGTGTATAATATTTGGGCTTTTTTTTCAATAAATCTATGTTATTGACACAAAGACAAATTAAATCATTTGAACAAAATGGTTATCTGGTTTTGGAGAACTTCGTTTCTCAGGAAGACTGCGATAAGTTGCGTGGTCGAGCATCAAAAATAGTCGAAGATTTCGATTCTTCAGAATCAGTTAATATCTTTACAACAAACGAACAGACTAGGTATTCGGACCACTTCTTTCTGGAATCTGGGAACAAAATACGATGCTTTTTCGAGGAGGAGGCCTTTGATGAAAATGGTTATTTAAAACAGCCTAAGGAATTTTCAATCAATAAAATCGGTCATGCAATGCATGACCTTGATCCTGTATTTGATAGTTTTTCCAGGACAGAGGAACTTGGGGCTGTTGCTAAAGATGTCGGCTTTGAAGATCCTAGAATTTTGCAATCAATGTATATTTTCAAACAGCCAAAGATTGGAGGAGAAGTTGGCTTTCATCAGGACGCAACTTTTCTCTACACAGAACCAATAAGCGTGAAAGGTTTTTGGTTTGCACTTGAAGATGCTTCTTTGGAGAACGGTTGTATGTGGGCCATACCCGGGGGTCATAGAAACGATCTAAAATCCCGTTTCTTTCGGAACGAAAAAGGTGATGGAACAGAGATGGAAATAATAGATGATTCTCCTTGGGAAACTTCCAAACTAGTTCCTTTGGAAGTGAGGGCAGGTTCTATGATAGTGTTACATGGATTGCTACCCCATATGAGCCATGCCAATCGTTCTGAAAGGACAAGACATGCGTACACAATGCACATTATTGAGGGGCTTGCGGATTATCCGGAATGGAATTGGCTGCAGAGGCCTACTGAAATGCCTTTAAGAGGGTTTTAAATCAATTATTTGACAGATTCTTTTTTTGGAGCGGAGATCAAAGTATAGTTCTCAGGCTCTCTATGAAGACTAAAATTGAAAATGTTTTCTTTAATTTCTTTACAACGGTCTAGATCACATTCAGCTACGATAAGCTCATCACCTAATGTTTTACATTCAGCAACTATTTCACCTGTAGGTGCGATGATGCATGTCCCTCCTATTAGATCGCATTTTTCTTCTTTACCTGCCTTTGCAACACCCACAATCCAAGTGCCATTTTGATATGCTGCTGATTGTAAAACCAAATGGTTATGAAAATCCTGAAGGTGATCATGTTCTGGTGCGAGTGGGTAATGAACTGGAGTATTGTAGCCTAAGGCAATAATTTCAGCTCCCTGAAGCCCCATAACTCTAAATGTTTCTGGCCATCGACGGTCATTACAGATACACATTCCAATTTTCCCCCCAAAGGCTTGGTGTACTTGAAATCCTAAATTACCAGTTTCAAAATATCTTTTCTCCAAGTGTTGGAAAGGGCGCCAAGGTTCATACTCCTTATGTCCTGGAAGATGAATTTTCCTATATTTCCCTAAAATTTTACCAGTTTTATCTACGAGAATTGCTGTATTATAGTGGTGATAAACGCCTTCTTCAAAGTGGATTTCAGCATAACCAATATTAAAACCAATTTTTAGCTTACATGCCTCATTAAATAATGGCTGTGTAGACTCATTTGGCATTTCTGTTTCAAAAAATTTATCAACTTCAGATTGTTTTTCAAAGTACCAGCGTGGAAAGAAAGTAGTTAATGCCAGTTCAGGGTATACAATAAAATTTACATCTTCCCTTTTTGCTTCCCTCATTAAGGAGATCATGCGGTTTACAGCTGAGGAACGAGATTCCTCCAGTGATATAGGACCTAACTGAGCCGCAGCAACTTTTATTATTCTAGGCAATTAAAGTATTTCTTCTGAATTATTTAATAACATTTGTAACAACACATTCGCTCCAGCTTGAATGTGTTTCTTTTCGGTAAATTCTTTCACGTTGTGGCTTATACCATCTTTACTTGGAACGAAGATCATCGCTGTCGGACAGTTTGGTGCGAACATCTGTGCGTCATGACCAGCACCAGAGGGTAAGGATTTTACTCGATATCCCATTTTTGATGCTACGTCTGATACCAGTGAAACCATGTTTTTATCAAAAGAAACAGGTTCAAATCTAGCAAGAGTCTTAGATTCAAAAGAAACACCTTCAGCTAAACAGGTTTTTTCAATTATTGATTTTACTTCAATCTCTGCTTGTTTTAATTTTTGGTCATCTGTATTCCGTAAATCAATAGTTATTAATGCTTCTTTTGCAATTACGTTGACTAAACCTGGATTAAGTTTTGTAACTCCTACGGTTCCAATTTGATCGCCTCCCATTTCTTTTACAAGTCGCCTTACCTCAACAGAAATAACTGAAGCTGCGTAACCTGCATCGTGTCGAAGTCTCATTGGAGTTGTTCCAGCATGATTTGCTGTTCCAAAAATTTTGTATTCATTCCACGAAATTCCTTGAACACCTTCTACAGCTCCGATTTCATAGTTTTCTAAATCTAGAATTGGCCCTTGTTCAATATGAAGTTCTATAAAACTATCTGCACGAAAAATATTAGTTGGTGTTTTACCGACGTATCCTATTTTCTCAAGTTCTTCACCTACACTCTTACCACCCATATCTTTTACTTTTAACATTGAATTAAGATCTAGAGCTCCTTGATGCACTCCACTACCCATCATATCTGGAGCAAATCGAGAACCTTCTTCATTAGTGAAAAATCCCACTCCAATAGGTTTTCTCGTTACTACTCCGGCATCATTTAGTGTTTCAATTACTTCTA
>JAKUUF010000137.1 GCA_022448705.1 SAR324 cluster bacterium
TATCATTAAATAGCAGGCATATTTCCAAATGTTTTGCCGAATCTTCAGTAATACGAAGGTTAAACCTAGTTAAATCGTTCTGTATTGTACCTGAACACAAAAAAGAGTAGAACATGCCTAAGGAACTCAATATTGCCTTAGAGAGCGTTTTAAGCATTTTTTGAATAGCCCCCCACTGTCTATCCAGAAGAATTAAATGGGCCATTTCGGAAAATAGATACTTAAAAACTTGATGAATAAATCTCGATAGTTAGCACACAAGAATGCCAATACTTTCCACAGAAAATTTTAAAATAGATTATACAGAAGATGGTGTTGGGCAAACAATAATACTTATTCATAGCTCCATAAGTAATAATCAACAGTGGCGATTACTTGTTAACTCTTTAAGAGATCGTTTTCACGTTTTAGCAATAAATCTATTTGGATATGGTCAGACATCTCCTTGGACTGGAAACTCTAATCAAACTCTTTACGATCAAGCTAAGCTTGTAATTGAGCTCTGTTCCGAATATAAGTACCCTATTTCAATTGTTGGTCATTCATTTGGAGGATCAGTAGGTATTAAATTAGCTGCTATTTTAAGGGATAAAGTTTTAAGAATGGTTCTTTTAGAGCCAAATCCGTTCTACTTGCTGAATCAGCATGGTCGAATTGGGGCATACAATGAGTGTCTGGAGTTGAGAAATTGCATAAAAAAATTTGGATCAAAGGGAGAATGGGTAAAGGTTGCAGAGAAATTCGCGGATTACTTTTTAGCTGATCACTCATGGGAGGGAATGCCTGAGAAGCATCGGCAGACGTTTATTGATCGATTACCTCCAAATTTTCATGAATGGGATGCTGTTTTGAATGAGGAAACAACAAGCAGTGATCTAAAGGATATTTCAGCAAAAACCTTGGTCGTAAGTGGTTCAAATACAAGGAGAATATTCAGGGAAATTGCTGAATTACTTTCAAAAGTATGTCCAAACTGGACATTCGCAGAGCTTGCTAATGTTGGTCACGCGGCCCCAATAACTCATACAGCTAAAATAAATAAAGTTATAGAAGAATTTCTTGATGGAAATCAATGATTAAGCCTAGAAAATAACATCCTTTGAATGAAGGGGGGTGGGGCCACAAAACGGGCATCAAGCTTTGTATATATCATCCCATCTACCTACACGGGGGAGATTTTTGGTTTGTTAACTTATTTAACCAAGGAGAATTAAATGTCAGATTCTTATTATAAAACTATAGATGGAAAACATTATGACCGCGAAATGTTAGAAATTGCCGATGAAGCTGTTGCAGGTGCGGGGGATGGAAGAATATCCGTCGAAGATGCTCAAAAGCTGCTTGGTGCTGTAAAAGATGCAAATAAATACACTGATATTGAAAAGGCTACAATGAAATATATACGTGAAAATTATAAGTTCACGTATGCCGCTGATCAATGGTTCCGTACAGAGATACGAAAATGGGCTGCGACAAAGGTTAAGGAGAATGATGAAAATCCCAAACCAACTGATCAAGCAAGTCCGAATGAATTTATCCCAAGTAAAAGCTATTACAGAATAATAGATGGAGAACATTATGTCAGGTCCTTACTTGAAGCTGCAGATGTGAGATTAGAAGGAAAAGGTGAGGGGCTTATTTCAGAAGAAGATTTTCAACAAATCATTGAACTTTCAAGGGACGGTAAGGGAATTACCGAAACTGAAATGCGTACCCTTGAATACATAAGTCTTAAATACAACCTGACAACAAAAGCAAGATTATGGTTTAAAGAACATCTGGAGCAAATTCGCAGTGAAGTTATAAAAAGCAAAAAATCTTCAGAGAAAAAACTTTCGCAAGCAATTAATAAAGAACAAGAGAAAGTACTTGAATCGGATTCTGATGAAAATAAAAAAACAACAACTGAGTATCAGAGACTAAATATGAATGGGAATCATCAAAAGAGCTTATTATTGGTACATGTGCTTTGGGCGACATTGCTATTGATTTCCATTATTACCGTTAGGTCAATATACATAGATCAGGTGGTAGATGCCGACCAAAATCTTGAAAAACTGTTGGCATTTAAACAAAATAACAACCTTTTGGAAGAACAGCTGAAAACCATGCATATTGAAAAAAACCAGCTTGAATCAAAGTTTCAGGGACTTGAACAAAGTATGAATGATCAACTCATGAAACAAAAAAAACTAGAGGCCGTATTATCCCTGGAAAAATCTCAGTCTACAAAACAGACAAAGCCTGAGGTGATTGTTTTCAAACCTGATCAAAATAATTGTTGTTTTTGTTCTTGTGGAACCAGTGCATTTGAGGAGTCATTGCAAAATTCCAGATGATTATGAAATTGTATATTTCTTGAGAAAACGCATGAGAAATCTCTGTATAATTTTTCCAGATCAGCTAAATCCTGATTTTTCCTCTCTTCTGGATTATGACAAGGAATTGGATGAAATTTTGATGTGTGAATTCAAAAAAGACTTCACAAACTTAAATCACCATAAGAAAAAAATTGTCTACCAACTTTCATGCATGAGGCATTTTCAGTCTGATCTCACCGAAAGGGGCTGCAGGGTAAATTACGTAAAACTTGATGATTCAAATAACCATGGTGACTTTATTCCTGAGTTACTGGCCCTAAAGCGAGCGAAAGGATTTGAACAATTGATAGTGACAGAACCATCTTCATACGATGAACTCTCTTCAGTGAAAAGGTGGGGAGATCAACTCGAAGTCAGCGTAGACATCAGGAAGAACAATCTTTTTATGTGTGATAAAGAAGAATTTGAAACATGGTCAATGGGCAGGAAAGAACTCAGACTGGAATATTTCTACCGAACGCTGAGAAAGAAATTCAATATCCTGATGGAGAATGAAAAACCTATTTGCGGTACCTGGAATTTTGATAAGAATAATCGAAAATCATTAAATGTCAATAGTACTGTTCCTGAACAATATTCTTCATTTGTCGATGATGTAACTCTCGAGGTTATAGAGCTGGTTAATCGTGAATTTAATGATCATTTTGGCACAACTGATCAATTCGAGTTCGCTGTCAATCGAATACAGGCATTGACTGCACTTGAAAAATTTATGCAGGAGCGCTTAGACAGGTTTGGTGATTATCAGGATGCAATGTTGAGTGGAGAGCCATGGCTGTTTCATAGTCATCTTAGTATGTATCTCAACAACGGGCTGCTCACTCCAAGGGAATGTATTGATGATGCGGAAAATGAATCCTAAGTTTCTAAAGCTCCCATTAATTCTGTTGAAGGGTTCATAAGGCAAGTCCTGGGATGGAGAGAATATGTAAGAGGACTTTACTGGCTCAAGATGCCCGATTAT
>JAKUUF010000138.1 GCA_022448705.1 SAR324 cluster bacterium
ACAAATAATGGGAGAATCATATTGATAGTTTCTTAATTATGAAAAGAAAAATCGAGAGTGGGTTAAAAGCCCTGTTGATTTCGATTAATTATAAAAAATGAATTCTTAGGTGGTATCGAGTTGAGGGGATTTTAACCTCCGGTCTCTTCGTTCCGAACAAAGTGCGCTACCAGACTTTGCTACACCTCTATTGAGAGTGGGATTCTAAATCTAGATTGAGACAATGGCAAAGAAGGATGGTGAATGCCTGTTAACGAAGTATTTTTTGAAGAGAAGCGATTTTATACTGCTGGTCCTCATTGGAAGCATAACGCTCTGCCTGCGCAAGTTGTGCCAGCAGTTCCTTGCTAAGTTCAGGGTCAACTTTGGTTTCCTGCTGATCAAGTTTCTTTGCAAGTATTGTCATCTGCACATTCCTGATAATCAGCTTGGGTAGTGTTTTCAGCAGTACATCACGCTGATTCAAGGCCCGAGTAATCTGGATATCATTCTCTGCTGACAGGGAAGCTTTTTTCAGAGCTTCCAGGGTTTTAAAATATGTATTGATTCTGAGATTCATGTTCTGCTGCTGCTGTGAATCCCTTAACAAAACTAGTACCTTCATGTATTTTTTCTCAAATTCTGTCTCAAGCTTATCAGGTGTGAAAACAGAGCGTGGAACTTCACTCGGGGATTGCGTAACCGGCAGGTCTGGAGGCTGAGTAAGGTTCCGGTTTTGTGACCTGTAATAATTTACTACAACAGAATTACGATCAGTGACCTCAACATAAGGCGGCAGGTCCATTACATCCGGATCAACCATGGCCTTCAATATGACACGTTTCTGGTGCTCCTTATCTGTTTCAATTTTAACTTGATGCAGGTATTCATGTTTCCTGAAACCCTTTACCAAGGTTCTTTTTTCTGCGTTTGGGAAAACAATCTGCAGGAAAAAGCTGGATTTAAGCCTTCCAGTATTTAGATCCTTCTTTTTTACCTCAACCACACGGTAAGGGAACTTGTCCGCGTCTGTCATTATAGGCTTGTCAAAAACCACTTCAATGCCGAAGCGCCAGATGTCGTGCAGTTCATCCTCAAGCCGCAGCGGGATTTTTTTCATTTCCTTTACCTTGTAAGACTTCCGTAATACATTGACGGTTTCCGGAACCTCTTCCAGCAAAGCGGATCTCTGCATAAGCAAGAATGCATCAGTGTAGGTCAAATACTCATGGGTGCCGTTTTCCAGCTCCAGTACATAACGGTAGCGGTCACCGTGTTTATTTGTTTTTAAATAATTGCTGTCATCTTCCTGAAGAATTCGGAAGCGAAGGATTCCCAGGACGAGGCTTTTACCTTCCAGTACATCATGTTTGCCAAAAGTTTTTACATATGCAGTGGCATTCAAAGCTGTACGGTAAAAATCATTCTTTTCCAGTACTCCAAAATCGGTAGTTGCAGCTGAAGGAAAAACAAGCGCCCTATTATTGCTGAGAATCAGCTCATCAGTGTGTGTCCACTCACGAATGCGGTTAAGCAGCCATTTTCTACTGGAACCATCACTTAGTAATGCCTGCAGGTAATAGTCGTCTTCTCCGATGTTTTTCACAAAAACTGAGGAAATTTTTATGGATTTGAAATAGCCCTTTTCCAACACTCCTGCCAGTTTGAGCGCTTTCTGGCGTGAGGTATATTCCGGAAAAGCATAGGATGCAGTACCGTGGCTTGCCAGCATGAGTAATGCTGAAAATAATGAAATGACAGTAATTTTATTCAAAATTCTTCCCTACAAAAATTTCCACATCAGTTGCAAGTTTGCTTGCTCTTGCAGTCGGAACAGGTTCCAGCAGTTGTTCTCCCGGCAAAACCTGGGCCAGCTTGATGGCCTGCTTCAGCAGGTTTGCATGAAAGTAAATTTTAGTTTTGGGCAGGATTTCCTGCTCTCGCACTGAAGAAATATTAACTATATTAAGTTTGGCTCCGATTTTTTTTTCAATGGCAAGTTTATGCCGCTTGGTGAGCATCTCGGCCATGCGGTGTGCTCCATTGGGTTTTAGTGAGGCATTGAGAATGGCAACATTCAACTGGTCAAACTGGCGATATGACATCAAGGCTGTTACAGGATGCAGAAGAATTTTTTCCCGCTTGTTGACCATGCGTGGAGTGAAGACACTCCAGAATATGACATCTGCTTCAGCCTGTGGCACTGTTTGTTCCTGTGCCGCCATTTCTTCCTTTTCAATGGTGGAAATCAGCATTTTCTTTAGCTTCTGCATGGAAAAGGTTATGCGGCGTGAATCTGATTTTTCAGCATCAAACTCAATTTTGTAATTCACCATTGTGGAAATATTTAGTATTACCCTGGGATCTATTTCTCCGGTTTTTGTCCGTTTAATCTTTTCCTCAAAGGATAATTTCTCAAGAATTCCTTCCTCGGCAAAGGAAGTTATTTCAGGTTCAGCAAAAAAAATGTTATTGATGAATGTGTTGGGAAGTATTACAGAGGTTTCGGTCTTTTTATCCCCAGGAATAATCTGTATCTGGGAAAATAATGATGGTTCAAAGAAACCCTCAAAGGACAGGTAGGGTGTTTGCTTGTCCGGAACCAGTTCAAAACTTTCGAGCATATTTCCGAATTTTACGGAAAGTGCCGATGCTGCTGAAAACAAAACCAGCAGAAAGCTTATCACAATAAATTGGAAAAACTGCTTCATGATGCGTGGAATAGTCTGCAAAATATGAGTCTGGCGCAAGTCTGACAGAGTCAGAGATACCGACCTATAAATGCAGAAAATGAGCCACTAAAGCTATGCAGTCATGAATCGTCTGAATCGATTTCGGAGGTATGTATTTCAGGTTTCACAGGCATTTCAGCCTCTGCAGTTGATATTGAGGATCCATTAGTCTCAGAAATTGTTGTTTCCTGCTGTTCTACTTGAATCTCCTCTTCCTCGTTTTCAATCATCGGAGCAATGCCAATTACTTGTTCATCTTTTTCAAGATGAATTAGCCGATTGCCTTGAGTGACTCTGCCGATTGTACGGATGTTTTCAACAGGAATCCGGATAAGTTTGCCAAGCTGAGTGATCAGGAAAAGTTGGAAATGTTCTTCAACTTCAAGCACATTGACCACTGGACCATTTGTGTCAGTTATCTTGATTGTACGCATTCCATAATTGCCCCTGTTTTTTGCAAGCGTGTAATCCGCTATCGGAGTCTTTTTACCATAACCACCTTCTGTTACAGTCAGCAGTTCCCCGGAACCGGAAAGTGCAAGTGCGGATACAACCCTGTCTCCTGTTCTAGTTCTGACCCCTCTAACTCCACGTGCCTGACGACCCATCGGACGCAG
>JAKUUF010000139.1 GCA_022448705.1 SAR324 cluster bacterium
TCAGGAATTGACGATTGACTACCTTTCAATTTGGGGTAAAAACTGGAGCACAAGGGCCCCTCTGCGGCTGCGATTATTTTTAGAGCAAAATAAAACCGTGATGATACCAGTCAAATTTAATTACGAAAATAATTCCGATTCAAATAAAAAATATTCTAAGCAGCAGTCTCGTGTTGTAATGGTCACACAAGTTATTCCTGATGCAATTAATATTGGATACCAAAATCTTTCTAATGCTGTTGTACTTAAAATCAATGATCAGTCTATAAACAGTTTGATAGATGTTTCAGAGGCATTCTTAAAGCCAAAAAACGAGTTTCATAGAATAGATTTTCTACCAGGTTCAGAACGCATGAGTGCGGTTTTACCTGAAGAAAAACTCGAAGAGTCAAATCAACGCATTAAAAACAATTTTCGTATTCCAAAACTGTATTCTCTTTAAATCATTCATAAGAAATAATTCAAATTTTGTCTACAGAAATTCACCAAAACCAGACAGATTCCGAGAAAATATTTTCAAAGAATCATACAGATCTTAAATCATATCTAAACGCAGTCGGTGACTGGATTGAAAAAGAAACACTAAGACATATACCGGAAGGTGATCCAAAAGAATATCTTTATGATTTAATGAGGGATTATCCTCAACGGGGAGGAAAAAGATTTCGTCCTGCTCTTGTATTACTCAGTTGTGAATTATTTGGTGGAGATCCTCATGACGCTATGATTTCCGCCATCGCCTTTGAGTTATTTCATAATTTCGCATTAATTCATGACGACATAGAAGATGAGTCCTTACTTAGACGCGGGGAGCCTACATTACATCGTAAGTACGGTACAGCCTTGGCTATAAATTCCGGAGACGCCTTGCATTGCCTGTTGCACGAGATCCTGCTTGATAATTATCCAAGATTGGGCAGTAAGCTGGCTTTACGAATTCACAAACATATGAACATATTGATGCAGTATACTTTTGCGGGTCAGGCACTTGACATTGGCTGGGTAGTAGATAACAAATTTCCGAACCGAGATGAGTACCGTAATATGATCATCAAAAAAACAGGCTGGTACTCAGGCAAAGGCCCCTGCCAGTGTGGGGCTTTGATAGCGGGAGCTTCTGAAACTGAATTGGATATAATTGGCAGTTTTGGTGAAGCTATAGGAATTGGTTTTCAGGTACGAGATGATTTGCTGAATTTAATTGAAGAAAGCGAGAATGAAGCTCCCAGAGCAGGTTCTGGTGGTTATGGTAAAGAACGCGGAGGTGACATCGCAGAAGGGAAGCGCACATTAATTACAATTGAATTGCTGGAAAGGCTTTCAGAGCAGGATTCTGCCAGGGCACGTGATATACTGCTTCAGTCTCGTGAAACAGTTTCAAATACTGATATAGACTGGTTTATTGCTGAAGCTGAAAGTACTGGTGCACTTGATGCTGTTTCAAAGTATTGTTATGAACATGTAAAATTTGCTTCCTCAGCTTTAAAAAAATTGCCCGATAATAATGCAAGTAAACTTTTATCAGAGATTGTAAACTATTTAACTTTAGATCGAAAAGCTTAAATTGTACTTAAAAAATGAATCGACAACCTGAAAACATGATGTTAAAATAGAAAGTTGACTATATGATAAAATTAATTGATTCCATCAATTAAACTTCTATGGTACAGGAAGAACAAAAGATTATTAGTCTTTTATCTGAACCGCTAAAAATTGCAGGCTTTGACCTGATTGAGGTCAAGGTCGGTATGCTGAATGCTCAGAAAACAATCCAACTTTATATAGACAGTCCAAACAGCATTCAAATAGATGATTGTGTAAATGTTAATCAAATTACTAAGAATATTTTTGGAAAAACTAATCAATACTATAAGGATTATGTGCTGGAAGTCTCTTCACCAGGAATATTCAGGAAATTAAAAACACCTGATCATTTTAAATCTTCCACCGGCAAACGTATCAAGGTACATTTACAGAAAAAAATAGAAGGACTTATGACTGTGACAGGTGATTTACAAAAATGTGATGAAGAAACAATTTGTATACTACCGGATACAAACGGCTCAGATATGATTATACCGTATTCACTTATATCAAGAGCTAATCTTGAGCCATTATTAAAATTCTAAAATTATTATTTTATTCTTGAAATTAGAACGTAAAGAAAAAGGTACAAATTGAAAGAGAATTTATACGAAATCATAATAGACTTCTCAAAAGAGAAGGGGCTAGATCATGAAGTAGTGAAAAAACTTGTGGAACAGTCACTTATTCAGGCAGCCCAGAGAAAACTTCCCTATCGAGAAATTGAAGGACAAATTGACGAAAAAACAGGAAAAATAAATTTGTACCATTTTAAGGAAGTAGTTGATCTGGTTGAAGACCCCAATAATGAAATTTCTGTCGAAGATGTTTTTGAAATAGATCCAGATGCAGGCATTGGAGACGAAGTTGAGTATGAAATCAGTGATCGTGAATTTCAGCGAATTGCGCATTCAACAAGGCCAATAATATTCGGCAGCTTGAAAGAAGCTGAACGTCAAATGGTTGTTTCAACTTTCACAGAAAAAATTGGAGAAGTTTTAACCGGAACAGTTTTAAGAGTTGAACCCAACGGTCGTGTTGCCTTAAGTTTTCAAAATAAAGTTGAAGCATACCTATTCCGCAGGGAGCAGATATATGGTGAGAACTTCACTTTCGGGGATCACGTTAGAGTTTTGCTGCTGGATGTGAATGATAATCCGCACAAAGATTCACAACTCACAATTTCAAGAACACATCCAGGATTACTAATTAAGTTATTCGAAATGGAGGTTCCGGAAATTTACGATGGTATAGTCAAAATTGTAAGCGCTTCAAGGGAGCCTGGCAGAAGGGCAAAAATATCTGTGTATTCAACTGATGAAGAAGTAGATCCGGTAGGTTCATGTGTAGGTATGCGTGGCAGCAGGGTACAAACTATTGTTAATGATTTAAATGGAGAAAAAATAGATATTGTGCGCTGGAGCGAAGACATAGACGTATATACCTGTAATGCGCTCGCACCTTCAGAAATAGACAGTCTTGAAATTGATGAAGATGAAAAACAAATTGATGTGGTAGTTGCTCCAAATCAACTTTCACTTGCAATCGGTCACAAGGGGCAAAATGTTCGCTTGGCCTCAAAATTAATTGGTTACAAAATCAATGTTGTTGCTTCAGAAGAAGAGGATCTCTCTATTGATGAACAGCTGGTAAAAGAATTAGCAAAATCAAGTGATAACAATGGTAAAGAAGAAGAATCAGAAAATACAGTGGAGCAGACAGATGCAA
>JAKUUF010000014.1 GCA_022448705.1 SAR324 cluster bacterium
TTGACACAGTCGATCTACTGCTTGATATTCATTCGATGCAAACTGCTACTAGACCGTTGATGATGGCGGGACCACTTGACAAGGGGTGTGAGTTTGCCAGTCAGCTCGGTATTCCAGAGGTAGTAGTTATGGATTTTGGACACAAGTCAGGCAGGATGATGACAGAGTATGAAGGATTTTCTGACCCAGGCAGTACGAAAAACGCCTTGCTGATAGAATGTGGTCAGAACTGGGACCAAAGGAGCGCTGACTTGGCAATTACTGCTTCATGGAGATTCCTCATGATGCTCGGATTAGTATCGGAAGAAAATGCTGCTGTTCACTTAAGAACAGAGCCTCCATCTGAACAGCGAATTATTAAGGTTTCAGGACCATATACCATCAGGAACAGTGACTTCAGTTTTAAGGAACCCTATGTGGGACTTGAAGAAATTCCATCCGCAGGTACTGTTATTGCCAATGATGGTGAGATAGAGGTAAAAACTCCTTACGATAACTGCGTACTTATAATGCCTTCCAGACGCCAAAGACCAGGTGATACTGCCGTGCGATTTGGGAAATATATTTAGATAGTTAAATGATTATTAATATTGTTTTGCCTGAGATCTTTTTCTCAGTGGTAGTCAGACCTATATTAACTATCCCTCCCCTGTAATTAAGAATATGACCACTCAGTCAATTGCTAATCCCCTTGATAGAACACAATGCCCTATATGTGGTAAATCTAACAACTGTGGAAAAGAAGAAGGACTCGAACACTGCTGGTGTGCAGACTTAACCTTCCCTCGTAATCCTCCACAAACAGTTATGTCCTGTTTCTGCCGAAGCTGCACGTACAAGATTTTAGAGCAGGAAAAAGCTGCATCAAATCCAGCTGTTTAATTCATTTCGCAGCAGCTAAAAGAATTTCTTATAGCCTAATCAGATAATTGTATTTTACAATATACATTATTTTGCTTAGTGTATTGTCTTCTTAATGTTAATACTCGATATTACTTACTGTTAATATTAAGTTTGAGTGTATGACTTTAATGGGGAAAGATACCGTGGCTTTAGTACAAAATTATGTTGCGGAGGATCTCATTTAAGGGATTTGAATCGCTGCTCAGGGAGTGACAATTGTTATTTCACCTGGTGAGGGGAGGACTGCATTTGTGAGAGTTTTCGCGGACCTTTAGCAGTTGGAAGATCGCTTTACTGCTGATCCAGTGTTTGCTTAAACCGCAACAGGTTCGAACCAGCTTGAAGAAGCTGTTGTCTGTTTCAATTGAAGGGGTGGTCAAAGAATACAGTATGAGCTAATTCAAATCTTTATCAGAATGTTTCGGCGTTCCAATTTCAGAGATCATACCACAATAATTTATTCAAACATCAACTTTCACGGCCTTGGAAAACTCAAGGTCAAATCATCATAATAATCAGGATAAACATGATACGCACGGGTAATCAGTACAGAGAATCTATTAATGACGGACGCCAAGTCTGGATAGATGGAGAAAAAGTTAAGGATATATGCAATCACCCGTCTTTAAAGCCGATAATTGATATACGTTCGAGGATGTACGATATGGCACATGAAGACAAGTACCAGGAAAAACTAACATATCTTGATGAGGAAACAAACGAACTCAATACGGTTTACCATAAACCACCGCGAACCAGAGATGACTGGTATGAAAAGGATACAGCAATGGATTCTTTGATGCATGATATTGGCGGGGTAGTAATAAGAGTAAGTGATGAAACAGTTGGGGAAATGTGGTCTCTTTTCGATGGCCAGGATGTTCTAAACGAAGTCGATCCTCAGTTCGCAAGGAATATTGAGAATCATATTATAAGGGCCACGCGTGAGGATCCTTTTCATGTTTCAGCCAATACAGACCCAAAGGGCGACCGCTCAAGATTGCCCCAGGATCAGGATCCGGACATGCTGTTGCACGTAGTCAAGGAAACAGATGCCGGGATCGTGGTTCGTGGTGCAAAATTCGAAACTGCCGCTGCCTATTCTAACCAGGCTTTTGTAAAACCAACAATCGGAGGCTGGGCTGGTAACGAGAAACTCTCGGATTATGCTGTAAGCTTTATCTGTGACATGGGAGCTCCGGGATTAAAACATATTTGCCGTAGTGGCTTCTCAGGAAGGGGATCAGTTGAAGACTATCCTCTGGCAAACAATTTCGATGAAGTTGATACATTGCTGGTTTTCGATAACGTACTTGTCCCGTGGGAAAATGTCCTTTTTTACCGCCACACCAGCGCTGCTGCATTCATACGTGCAACTCTCCACCGATACAGCGCATATCCTTTCGTAACACGTATCCGCTACATTGCAGACATGATGATTGGTGCAGCACTGTTCAATGCAAGGCAGACAGGACTGGACAAACACCAGGCCGTGAGAGAGAAACTTGCCATGCTTGCCTGCTATCGTGAAGGTATAAATGCACATCTTACTGCCTCAATTGCGCTTGCAGAAAAGAGTCCAGGAGGTCTTCTGATGCCTAACCAATCACTGCTTCTTACCGGTCGAGTACATGCCTGTACACGACTTCCGGAAATGATGCATATTGCACGTGAACTGTGCGGTGGGCAAATTTGCGTAACACCAAACCATGCTGCATTTAATGACAAGGAATCAGGACACTGGCTGGAGAAATTTTATAATGTAAATGAAAACTGGGTTGCAGAAGACAGACGTAAGTTGCTTGCATTTGCAAGGGATCTTTTGAACTCAGACTACGCAGGACACAGGCTGACCTTCCAATTGTTTGCGCAGTCACCACCTTTCGCTCACCTGAACGCTGTTTACAACAACTTCGATTTCTCAGGACCTTTGGATTTTGTGCGTAATGCGGCAGGACTGTCGGAAAAGGTGATGCAGCAGTAATTTAAATCAATTAGGTGAAATTCGGTATTTTTAATATTTTTAGTAGCTAATCGGAGAAATAATGACACATGAGAGAATAAGAAAATTTAACACTAAGGATACGTATCCTGAACAGAATCTTGACAACGATCTTTGTCAGGTTGTACGTGCAGGGAACATTGTTTTTTTACGAGGTCAAGTAGGTTCAGACTTTGAAGGTAATATTGTTGGTATTGGAGATCCGCAGGCACAGACTGATCAGGCAATGAAAAACGTCAAACAATTGCTTGAGGAAGCAGGAAGCTGCCTTGATCATATTTGCAAGATCACAGTCTATTTGACTGACAGGGGTTACAGGGAGGAGGTCTATCGTGCCCTTGGCAAGTGGTTTAAGGGAGTATTCCCTGTTTCAACAGGGGTGATTGTTTCTGGTCTGGCAAAACCAGAATGGGTGATGGAAATTGATGTAATTGCTGTAATTCCGGAAGAGGGAAAATGACACTATCAATTGCAGGACGTTGTCCTGAAACTGGCATGCTCGGTGGTGCAGTTACATCATCAAGCATCTGTGTTGCAAGCCGCTGTCTTTTTACTCGGGCAGGTGTGGGAGCAGCACTTACACAGAATGTTACGGACCCCAGCCTGGGAGACAAAATGCTTAATTTGCTGGAGTCTGTGTCGGATGCAAATTCTGCTTTATCCCAAGTCGTATCTGAAGCAAATCATATTCAATGGCGCCAGCTTGTGCTTCTGGACTCAACGGGAAGTTCTGCTCTCCACACCGGAGAAAAAGTTTTGGGTCAACATGCCACTGTCCAGGGGAATCAATGCGCAGCTGCGGCAAACCTTCTGGCAAATCAAAGTGTACCAAGTGCTATGGTTGAAGCTTTCGAAAAAAGTTCAGGTCACCTTGCACACAGGCTGATCACTGCTCTTGAGGCAGGAATTAACGCGGGAGGTGAAGAGGGGGCAGTTTTTTCTGCCGGAGTTGAGGTCGTGCATAAAGTGTCTTGGCCGATTGTAGACCTCCGTGTCGATTGGGATGATGAACCTATTTCAAGGTTGCATAAAATCTGGAATGAATATCAGCCTCAGCTTGAAGCCTACCTTACCCGTGCATTAAATCCTGATGATGCTCCTTCATACGGGGTTCCTGGTGATATGTAATTATTTCAAAAAAAAAATTATTATTTATTAACGGATATTTGAAGCATTACATGTCCCTTGATGAGCGATACAGAATTCTATTTGAGCCACTGAAAATAGGTCCTGTTACTGCGCCTAACCGTTTTTATCAGGTTCCGCACTGTAACGGCATGGGCTATCGTGACGTTTCTGGAATGGTTGCCTTGCGGGCCATTAAGGCAGAGGGCGGCTGGGGGACTGTATGTACAGAGCAAGTTGAAATACATTACACATCCGAAATAACTCCTTTTATTGAATTGCGAATTTGGGATGATCGCGACGTGCCGCTTCTTGCCAGGATCACCAGCGCTGTACATGAGTACGGATCATTAGCTGGAATTGAACTGGCATATAATGGGATCAATGGTCCAAATTTTTATTCACGAGAAGTGCCTCTTGGTCCAAGCGATCTTCCTACATTGACCTTTACAAATGATCCTGTGCAGGCCAGGGCAATGACCAAAAGCGATATTTCAGATTTACGCCGCTGGCATCGCAAGGCAGCTCTCCGTGCCAAGTCGGCCGGATTCGATATTATCTATGTTTACGGAGCTCACGGTTTCGGCGCACCGCAGCATTTTATTTCAAGACGCTTCAACCACCGTACAGATGAATATGGGGGTAGTCTGAAAAATCGTGCTAGATTGCTGGTGGAGCTGATTGAAGATACCAAAGAAGCAGTAGGCGATACATGTGCTGTAGCTTGTCGCATTGGTGTGGATGAACTGATTGGCAAGGAGGGGATTCACCGTGAGGAAATGCTGGAACTCTTCAGTGAGATTGGGGATCTCCCAGACTTATGGGACCTGACTCTCTGCAACTGGGAATACGATTCCCGTACTTCCCGTTTTGGGGAGGAAGGGCATGAGGAGCCCTTCGTCAACGGCTTCAAACAGCTCACCAAAAAACCTGTGGTAGGTGTAGGACGCTTCACCTCACCGGATACGATGGTTTATCAAATACGGCGGGGGATACTGGATTTAATTGGAGCAGCACGACCTTCAATAGCCGATCCTTTTTTGCCAAAAAAAATTTTTGAAGATCGTATTGATGATATTCGTGAGTGTATTGGCTGTAATATTTGTGTTTCAGGAGACATGACAATGTCTCCAATCCGATGTACGCAAAATCCTACTATGGGTGAAGAATGGCGACGTCGATGGCATCCAGAAAAAATAAAAAGCAAGGGGCCAAGCAAAAATGTGTTAATTGTGGGAGGTGGTCCTGCAGGAATGGAATGTGCTCGTGCACTGGGTCAGAGGGGTTATCATGTTACTCTTGCTGAAAAAAACAAGGAACTAGGGGGTCGTGTAAGTCATGAATCCCAATTGCCTGGTTTGGCTGAATGGAATCGGGTGAGGGATTATCGAATGTGGCAAATTCGCCAAATGGACAATGTAGAAACTTTTCTTGCAAGTGAGGTAACTGCTGATGATATTTTGGAATACAGCAGCGAGCATGTTGTGTTGGCAACTGGTTCAAAATGGAGACGTGATGGAGTAAGCCGCTATCACCTGTTTCCTCAGACTTTTCCCGAAAACTTGATTTTTACTCCTGATGATATTTATGAAGACAATGTGCCTAGTGGTCATGTAGTCCTCTACGATGATGATCATTTTTATCTTGGAGGAGTGCTTGCTGAACATTGCAAAAAAAAAGGGTGTGAAGTTACGCTGGTAACTCCGGCAGCTGTAGTTTCATCATGGACTGTACATACGTTAGAACAGGAAATAATTCAGGAGAATTTATTAAATACAGGCATCAAAATTATGCCGCATCATTTTGTCCGACCGGGCAAAAAAAATTTTCCGGAGGTAGTGCACATATACACCGGAGAATCAACTGTACTGACATGTGATGCACTTGTACTGGTTACTGCGCGCATTCCAAATGCTTCACTTGACTCCGAGCTTGAGAAGGTTCGAAATTCCTGGGACGAAGCAGGAATTAAGAGTGTTACACGCATAGGAGATGCAAATGCTCCGTCAACCATCGCTGCGGCTGTTTATTCTGGACACCGTTACGCCCGGGAGTTGGACGAAGAACTTGATCCTGATATCGTGCCGTTTAATCGTGAGTTGACCCAGATTGCTCCGGAACCAGACTGGAAGACATTTTGGGAATGAGAAATTACCTGACTGGATTGAAATACAGGAAGCCTATCAGGCCAACGTTACTGTTAATGCTGATATTTCGTGCTTTTGTTTCGGATAAAATCGGGGCTGGGGTGTAAAGAGTTTCTGAGTTAAATATCATCCAAATTATGTTTAAGTAAAAAATGATCACGGTATTTTCTGATAAACATCGACTGAGAAACGCCAAAACAGAATTATACGGTGGTCAGCTGGTTGCCCCATTTGAAAGTCCTTCTCGGGCTGATATTGTTCTGGAAAGAGTAAAAAGTGAAAAACTGGGTGAAGTCATCGAACCACAAGATTTCGGTATAGACCCTGTCCTGGCCTTACATGATGCTGGATTTGTTGAATTCCTGCAAAACGCGTGGGATGAATGGTCGCAGACAGGATTTGAAGGTGAAGCAATACCTACTTGCTGGCCTGCTCGCCGCATGTCACATCGCATTCCTGAATTTATAGAAGGCAAAGTTGGTTATTATTCAATGTCCTCTGAAACCTCAATCAGTAAAGGTACATGGGAAGCTGCGGATGTAAGCAAGGACGTTGCATTGACCGGAGCGGAACTGTTATTGAAAAGAGACCAAAAAGGAGTTTTTTCACTCTGCCGTCCTCCAGGACACCATGCTGCACTTGATATGTTTGGAGGATATTGTTTTTTAAACAATGCAGCAATTTCAGCACAGTGGTTCAGAGACAACGGGATTGAAAAAGTGTGTATTCTTGACATTGATTTTCACCATGGAAACGGAACACAGGATATTTTCTATGAAAGGGAAGATGTACTCTACATTTCACTGCACGGGCACCCTAGAGATGCTTTCCCTCATTTTTCTGGATATCAGGATGAAACTGGTCATAATGCAGGTGAAGGTGCCACATTCAATTGGCCGATGTCTCCCGGGACACAGTTCGGAAAATGGTGTGACTGCTTAAAAGAAAGCTTGGAAAAAATAGAAAGTTTTGAAACAGAAATAATTGTTGTTTCCTTGGGTGTGGATACTTTTGAGAAGGATCCAATCAGCTTTTTTAAATTGAAATCAGGAGATTTCCTTAGTATCGGAAAGTTAATTGCAGAATTGGAACTCCCGACACTTTTTGTGATGGAAGGTGGCTATAACATCAATGAACTGGGTGTCAATGTAGTCAATGTTCTGCAGGGTTTTGAGGGATAGGTCTAGCTCAGAACCATGAAAGCGTCTTTATTGATGTCTTTTCACTTAAATGAGATCCATTGTTGTGAAAATAATTTAAGAAAAAGTACAAAATGAGACTTGTAAAAGTTGCAGTAATCCAGATGGCGTGTTCTGAGGATCATGCAGAAAATGTTGATAAGGCAGAAAATCTTGTCCGGGAAGCAGCAGTGCAAGGAGCAAACATTATTTTGCTTCCGGAATTGTTTGAAACAAGGTATTTTTGTAAGCAACAAAATCCAGAATTTTTCGAATGGGCACGCCCTTTTGAAAAACACCCGGTTCTCGAAAGAATGGGTAGTGTAGCGGAAGAATTGAATGTTGTGCTTCCAGTAAGTTTTTTTGAGCGTTCCGGGAATACATTTTTCAACTCGCTGGCCATTATTGACGCGGATGGCCAGAAGTTGGGAGTTTACCGCAAATCACATATTCCAGATGGTCCAGGTTACCTGGAAAAGTTTTATTTTTCTCCAGGGAACAGCGGATTTAAAGTTTGGGATACTCGATTTGGAAAAATTGGTGCAGGAATTTGCTGGGATCAATGGTTTCCGGAAGCAGCCCGTGTAATGGCATTGCAAGGTGCTGAGATACTTTGTTATCCTACTGCAATCGGATCTGAGCCGACTGATACGGATTATGATTCTTGCCCGCACTGGACAATAACAATGCAGGGCCACGCAGCAGCCAATATCATGCCTGTCATGGCTTCAAATAGGTTTGGTTTTGAAAAAGGTATTTCGGGAAAATCCGAAAATTCATATGATGTGACTTTTTATGGTTCCTCGTTTATTTCAGGGCCAAAAGGTGAGCTGCTTGAGCAGGCTGGACGTGACGAGGAAAAGATTTTATTGGCAGAATTTGATCTTGACCAGATTCAAAAATTGCGTAGCGGATGGGGAATCTTCAGAGATCGCCGTCCTGAATTGTATAATGTTCTTTTAAGTATTGACGGTTCTCCTATAATAAGTGAAATTCAATAAATTTTAAATTTAGGGACACAATATGTTGAGTAAAGCACAAGTTGATCAATTCTGGGAAAACGGATTTGTAATTGCAGAAAATGGTGCCACAGTCGAGCAGCTTAATGATCTGTCTGAACAACTGGATGAGTGGATTGAGCAAAGCAGGGATCATGACATAAACTACGGCAAGACTCCCGACGGAAAGGCCAGGTTTGACCTGGAAGCTGGTCATTCGGCGGAGCAGCCCAGATTGCGCCGGGTGGCAAATCCTGCAGACATTTCCGAGGCATACTACGAAGTCCTGATCGATGGCGTGATCCCGGACATGGTGGCAGACCTTATTGGTCCGGATGTAAAATTTCATCACTGCAAGGTTAATATCAAGCTTCCCGGAATGCAGACAAGGGTGGACTTTCACCAGGACCATCCTTATGATCCGCACACCAATGACGATATGGTTACGGCTCTGCTGATGCTGGATGAAATGACTGAAGGAAACGGATGTCCCTTGTTGGTGCCTGGTTCACACCGAAAACGCTACAGCCATTTTCAGGATGGAAAATTTACAGGAAAGGTTGATCCCAGTCTGAACACTGAACTTGAACAGAGTGCCGTACCAATCACTGGAAAGCCTGGCGATGTTTGTCTGATGCACACATGGATGGTGCACGGCGGACCGCCAAACCACTCCAACAAACCACGCAGGCTTCTGATCTGCGACTACCCTGCCGCCGATGCTATGCCTCTTACACATCCGATGGTCCCCTCGATTTACAGTCACAAGGTGATACGCGGACAGCCAGCAAAAGTCGCTCGTATGATCAAGGCTGAATTGGAGATTCGTACGCAGTACGAGGAGGATTCATTCTTTGAACTTCAGGGGCAGGCCACTGCGGGCAAGAGTTGAGGATTTGATTATCGGGACAATTGAATTTGCTTTAAAAATGCCTTTGAGTGCCTGCCGTTGCTGCTTTCAGTTTTTTGTACATCCACCTCAATGGCCAGTGCAGAAACAGGCGGAGGCTCCTTCCCGAATAATTCCTTGAATTTTTCTGAGAGATTAACCTCTGTAACAAAAGTTTTTCCTTTAGTGCCGTCGCAGGGTATGCAGAGATAACGTCCACCTTCCTGCCAGTAGTTTCCGTAATAAACCTGATCGGGTTTTTCATTTTCTCCAAGAAAGAAACTGATGTAGTATGGAAGGTCCGGTGCCAGGAAGAACCCGCTGTCAAGCTTGTCGTCGCCAAATAAAATCATGAAGGAAATGGCCTGACGTGTATTACGGGTCTTTTCTTTTTGGCCGCTCCAGTCGGCTCCTTTTGGGTATTGATCCACACCCCATTCGATGCGCAATTTGATCTCTCCATTCAAATAATCTTTCTTTTCAAACTCACGATTAATTACCCCAATTTGATCCTTGGTGGGTTCGATCACAAGGCTACCATTCTCAAAACGCAGATTCATATCATTTATGTCTTCATGGAATTCCCAGTTTTTATTGTAAAACCATTCCTTGACATTTCCCGAAGCCGAAGAGAAATCCATTTCATATATAGTTTCTGCCTTAATGGAAAATGAAAAAAACAAAAAACAAAACAGTGCCGTTATTGTTTTACATTTTACAATTACTGAATAACTTATTTTCTTCATTTTTTGCGCAATACCTATTTACTAAAATAATATACAATTAATCCCGCATCTTGGTTAAATAAGATCAAGCATCACATTAAGCAATCTCAAAAAAGATTTCAAGATTTTATCATCCCGCTTAAGTGGATAATGACATTTTACTGAGTTTATTTAAGGATAGAATTATTTTATTTAGGTTTGTCAGTCTATGTATAAGCTGATGAAGGCAGTGTTGTGAAATTTTTTTACGGTAAATATACCAATATCATATATGAAGATTATGATGGTGAATTTACGGTTGAATTTAATGCAGACATGTATGGTTCTCCCAGTGCAGGATGGTTTTTTAGTTGGTGGGGTGTAAGGTATGACGTCTGGGCACCTGATGAAGTAACACTAGCCGCTGCAGCAAGGCTGGCCATAAAAGTGCTTTTTGCCAGATCATTTCCCTTACAGAGTTCTGCAGCCATTACTCCGACAAATGCGTCACCAGCCCCGAGTGAGCTAACTGCTTTTACAGGATGTGCAGCTATGTGTTTAACCACAGAACCTGTACCGTAAACTAGTCCGTTTTCACCAAGGGTAATCACAGTTTTTCTGCATCTTTGCTGCAAAATTTCCAGACAGGCAAAGGAGTCCTTGATGTGATTTATCTTTATCCCTGATAGACTAAATGCTTCAACTTCATTTACTACAAGGATTTCTATCCAGTCCCACCATGAATTTGGAATAGGAACCGCAGGTGCGGCATTCAGTAGAACCGGTATACCTTGTTTTTTAGATTTCAGCCCCAGTGCTTCGGTGAAAGAATGCGGACACTCAAGCTGCATTACTGTCAATCCGATTGATTCCCAGAAAATTGAATCCTCTGGCAAATCAGCACTGTCAAGGTCTGAATTGGCGCCTGCCAGTACAGCTGCCTGATAATTCCCTTCTGGGTCTATGAAGTCCAGGGCAATGCCTGATGGAGTAAGTCCCTGTAAAAGATATTTTGTATTGACGCCTGCATTCTCAAGGGAATTTTTAAGGATTTTTCCAGGCTCGTCATCTCCTGTCCGACCAATGAAATTAACCTTCATGCCCCAAAGCGCCGCAGCAACTGCCTGGTTGGCTCCCTTACCTCCGGGATGCTCCTCATAATTCAGGGCCATGATTGTTTCACCTTGTTCCGGAATTCTTTCAACATACATCATCCGGTCAAGGTTAGCCGCTCCAGCCACAAGCAGTTCTGAAGTCACTGATCTTCCAGAAGTTCAAGGATGCCCATCGTGTCCATTTTAACAAGCATCTCCTTAATGCCTTTTTCATCCAGGGAACTGGCTTGCTTCCACCATTTACAGAAGCGTCGAATGTTGTATTCCGCTTCTCGCACAGGGTCCTCATTTTTCGGGAAAGTATCAAAATAGATATGCCCCTGAAAATCAAATCGCTGCAGCCAGTAGATGAATTCCAGGGTCATTAAGGGGTGCACAGTTCCCAGAGCAAGTCCGTCTTCACTGCCTGGTTTAACAAATCCGTCATTCAACTGAACCCCGAATAGCCTGCCTTCCTGCCCTGCCAGTGCGGCGGACTGTCCTGGATTTTCCGTGGCCATCAGGCAATGACCAAAATCGAGGGTCAGTCCCATGTTTTCCCGATCTATATCTCTTACCATCAGCATTGCCGTTCCAGTAGTGTTATGTATGAAAAACCTGCGTGGTTCTGTGGGCTTTGGTTCAAGTGAAACTTTGAGATCAGGAAACGAATCACAAACGGTGCGGAAGGCTTCCGTGCAGTGGTTCCACATCACCTCGTAATCAGCCTGCAGTGAATAATCATATCCGTCGAATGCAGACCATACAACCAGTTCCCTGGCTCCTAAATCCATGGCCCATTCTCCCGCGTTCAACACCAAGTTAATGGCAGCTCTGCGTTTTGATGGTTCAGGATTTGTAAACGCTCCGCCTTCGAACTCTGCAGGAAATCTTGTGCAGACGGCACCTGTTCTAAGGGAAACATTCTCCAGGGCGGATGTTACCTCTTTTACAGTTAATCCTTCAAGGTGCTGCGGACTGTTGAAATCCACGAGCTTCAAGCCCTTGATCGTCCCCTGCCTGGCTATCCAGCCAAGTACATTGTTCTCTCCTGACCATAGATCCAGACGTTCCCCCATGGAGTTAAGTCTGGAGGCAAAGCAGGGGGGATTTTTTAGTTCATTTGTCATCAGGAAGAATTTCTAATTTACAGATGTTAAGTTTAGCATTTAGGTCCTCAATTGTCTAAAACAAGGTTTTGATGTTTTAAAGTTTTTCTTGAACATTATTAGGCGCCACCAAGCTATTCTGAAAAAGAATTTGTGGAACGGAAATCAGGTATCATGAAATTTAATTAAATCAACAGGTGTGTAATTGATACAAAGTAATTCCTGCAAATCCTGACAACCTATTGCACAATGGCGGGTTATCACAGCCAAATAATACTCTTGAGCATTTGTGCTTGTTTTAACATTGCCTTCCTGCTGTTAAAATTTATCTGCCGGTTTCAGATTTTTTCAGGGAATTTATTTAATTGCTATATCTTTTGTTCAATATGCTGAGGAAGTATGCATATCAATTAAGGTCACTACTGAGTAAGTACTACAGGGAGGTTGATTCCTCTGAAGCAGGATCATCTGATGTTTCAGATTCTTTGTCTGAAGGGAGTTCTATTTCTTCCATTGGATTGGGATTGATGAAAAAAAGGTGATTGCCTGGCAGCGTTTTGGTGGCAACTTCAATTTCCTGTTTGAGCAGATCACTTGTGATTCTTCTGCGCAAAATACTTTTTCGTTTTAATGTGAGTAATTCAAGCTCAAGATGACCAAAGGTGTTTTTCAATTCTGCAAGCTGACGATATTCAGCAGTATTTTCCAGATAATCAATTATCAGGCTTTCCCTTCTAGGAGAATAACCACTGAATACTATAGTATAAACTTGCTCCATTTCACCTGTTCTCTGATAAAACAGAGTGATTTGTTCAATAGACTGGCGCACGCTTTCCAAAACAGCATGTTTCCCCGCCATTTGCAGCAAACTTTGCCACTGGGTTTCATCAGGATTATTAACTGATCTTTCAATTCCCTCAACCACAGTTTCAGCAATCTGCTGTCCGTCAGCTGTATTAAATACACTGAAACGCACAGTTGATTTAACCTGATAAAATGATCCTTTAAGGTTGTCACGTTCCCCGGGAATGATTTCCATGATCACCAGTATCTCAGCGTTATAATTCAGAGCAAGCGCTATCAGGATGTCAACAGGCAGAATGTCTGATTTATCCTGGTCAAATAATCGATATACCTGCCTCATTTTTTGCTGATCAAACGTACGGAAACCATTCTCAGCGAAAGTCTCCTGCACTGCCGGAATTGTGTTTTGCACTGTTCCATGATCACGAGGAATTGCCCTGGCAGTCCTTTCCTGGTAAACAAGCATAAGACTTTTGTAACCCATTCTGTCGTGAAGGATGCCCAGCTGTTTTAGTTTCTGCTGAATTTTTACTTCTGCTACATTGGCCTTGATTTGAACTTCAACATATCGTTGGTCAAGATCGATATCCTGGTTAACTATTTCAAAATTGCTGATGAATTTTTGATTGAAATTATAGATCTGCTCCCTGATAACCTGATAATTGTCATTGATAGTTTTTTTTACCAAAAATATCTCCACTCCTTTTTTAATAGCTTTAAGTTGAGCATTTTTCAGTACCCTCTCCTTGGCCTCAACAATATCATCGCTGTAAATTTTCGCTGATGCAGTGATAAAAATCTCTTTTGCATGCACAGGAATACAGAGCAATGACGAGACAACAAACACTAGAAATACAAATTTCATCAGTAAAATATCCACAAATTATTCAGGAGGGTATTGATTTTCTGCAAATCTGAAACTTAACTGTTGGAAAATTAAACCGAAAACTGCTTCTAATCAAGATTAAGGATTATTTATGTTCGACGGTTGCAGCAGGGCACCATCTGGAGGAGGGAGTTTCCCGGCGGACTCAACATTTCTTTCATTTAAAGCATCAAATGGATTATAATTCCCGAGGATGTGTTGAATGTCGTTCCATGCCAGGGCATATTTTTCATCAGGATTATAAGCATTAGCCTGTGCAAAATGATATGCTGCCAATTCCATTTCATTTCGTAACTGATATACAGAACCTATATTATAGTGAGCAGCTGCTAAATTCATACGGTTGTTTTTTTGAGAGCGGCTGGAGTGTGATTTTATGATCTGCGCGTATCTATTATAGTCCTGGTTTGAAATCAGTCCCATCAGCACAACATCGATTTCCTCTATGTTAAATTCTTTACCGTGAATTTCCAGCAATGGACTTAAAGTAGAAGATGGTAATTTGGCCTTTTTGAGTCTGGTGTAAACATTATCTGTAAATTCAAAAGTTTCTGATTCGGGATAAGTTCGAGGTTCAAAAAGCACATAATTCCAGCCCTTAAGCGCAAGGTCATACCTTCCCCCCGTGGCAAAATGATTTGAACGAATGATGCGTGGATGTCCGAAATCAAGCAAACCTATTGTCCATGGGACAGGCTCGCTTCCTTTTTCAAGCACAACAATTTTCTCAGTTTTTTCAGGATTTATCCGGTCTAAGAACTTCTTTATAAGCAATTGAGCAAGATGAACCATTTCGTCAGTTGTATCAGGGATCAGCAGTATGCTTTCTTCTCCTGTGTAGCTCTGCTTTAAACTCGCTTTTTCCAGATTGGAAAAAAGTATTTTGTCTCCAGTGGAATTGGTGATTTTAAAGGCAATTTCCAGATGAAGTGTTCTGTCAATTGAACGTACAGGGTATGGTTTTTCCACAAATTCAAATGCACGGCCGACAACATTTATTCCTGAGGGATTTTCCTTCACCACTTCTTTTTCTACCAGACTGATGTGAGTCTGCTGCAGTAACTGTTGCTGATCATTTACTTTATAACTCTGTACTTCGGCGCTAATTACAGCCACCTGTTTTTTCCCGTTTTCAGGAAGAAAGGCAAAATATTTCAGGCTGGAGAGCTGATTTATTTCATGGATAAGTATTCTGCTGAAAACTACTGACTGCTTACCCTTGAACTTTTCAAGGTAAAGTCCCCTAATTCCCGAAATTGCATCTGGTGATGGAGGTATCTGATGATGAATCTCGGTAACGGAACATCCTGACTGAAGCATCAAACCAGGAAATAATGCTGCAATGCAGAAGAGACGAATGAAAGAAATACTGAATACAGAGACAGGAAACTTCATGTTATTCAGACGTGATTTCGTTCATTATATTTTGAAGATTTTTGTTCTGGTCAATCGTCCAGATATCAAGTGCAGTATCATCATCAAGGTTACCTTTTGCAGTGACAGTGAATGAGGAACTATCTCCGGTTTTGAGACAAAATATTGCAGAATTTATGAAAAATGTGCCGACATCTAACATCGTCTTACTGCAAATTAAAAGCGTGTAATAGAGAACATTTCTTTCCGGAAGGAGGACTGTTTCCCGCTTCGGTCAGGCTAATGTTTTTGAAAAAATTTGTCGAGTTTTTTTGCAGGTACTTAGAGCAGTGCTTGAATGGAGGATGAAGCAAGCTCAATGATCTTGTCCGGAAATACACCAAGGTAGAGCACGGCCACTGCGGTTCCGATTAGTCCTGTCAAGGCAAATCCTGATGATTTTACAGATAATTCTGTTCCTTCCGGGAGGGCTCCTTCACGCATGTACATGAACATTACTACTCGAAGATAGTAATAAGCAGATAGCGCACTGTTGAGTATTCCGATTACTGTCAGCCAGACCCAACCACCATCTAGTGCTGCGCTGAATATTTGAAGTTTTCCTATGAAACCTCCTGTTAGTGGCAGGCCAATCAGAGAAAACATAAACAATGTCATCATCAGTGCCTGAAAAGGATTACGCTTGCCGTAGCCCGCAAGGTCATCATAGGTTTGTGGAACACGACCGGCATCCCTGATGGTTAAGATTCCAAAGGCTCCTGTTCCCATCACGGCATAGGCAAAGGAATAAAAAATTACCCCGCTGATTGCTGATGCACTGCCGACCACCACTGCTACCAGTACATATCCGGCATGGGCAATCGAAGAAAATGCCAGCATACGCTTTACTTCACTCTGACGAAGAGCCATTAAATTCCCTACAGTCATGCTAAGCACAGCCAGAATCCACAAGACATTTTCCCAGTTCGCTCCGTCAAGCGGTATGCCTGTCAGCAGCACACGTACGAAAACTGCAAAACCTGCTGCCTTGGCTGCAGCAGACAGGAAGCCCGTTACAGGTGTTGGTGCACCTGTGTAAACGTCCGGTGTCCACATGTGAAAAGGTACAATGGCAATCTTGAAACTCATTGCTATAACAACTAATGCCATGCCAACGATCACAAGCGGATTATCAGCTCCATTTTTCTGAACTTCATCTATTATTTGTGGAAGGATAGTACTGCCTGTTGCTCCATAAAGCATGGATATTCCGTAAAGCAGAAATCCAGTTGAGAAGGCCCCCAGCAGCAAATATTTAAGTGCAGCTTCGTTAGCCCGGGCGACCTTGCGTTTTATGCCAACCAGAATGTAGCTGGAAATTGACATTATTTCCAGTCCGATAAATATTACAAGTAAATCAAGTCCGGAAGTCATGAACATCATTCCGGAAACAGCAGTGAGAAGCAGCACGTAATATTCTCCGAAATTCATTTCATTTTCAGCAATATAATGTCTTGAGAGAAAGACTGTTACGATCGCAACACTCAAGTAAATCAGCTCAAACAGCACTGAAAAATCATCTGCCACAACCGTTCCGTAAAATCCTGTAATATCTTTTCCATGCAGCTGCACTTCAGAAATAATTGCCAGAAGAAGGCCGATGATGGTGGTTACTGCTAATGTAAATGCTCTTTCTTTCTGCGGCGCAAACAGGTCAACCAGCAATACCGTGCAGGCAGTAACTAGGACAATAATCTCAGGTATGATTGGAACTAAATCTGCTAATGTTATGAACTCCAATGGTGTCATTAAGTTTTTTTAATTTGCTGGTTAGAATTGTCTGAGGCCGTTCCGAGTATAGACTGTCACATAAGGTTTTGGTGCAGTCTACAGGGCTTAGTTCATTGTCGGGAAATTATACTGGGCTCCGGATTTAATTCCTGCTGGCCAGCGCGAAGTAATTGCTTTCAACCTGGTGTAAAAATGAATAGTTTCCGGACCATAAATGTGATGAGTACCGAAAAGCGACTGTTTCCACCCGCCGAAACTGTGATAGCCCACAGGCACCGGAATGGGCACGTTGATGCCAACCATGCCTACCTCGATTCTGCTGGCAAAATCTCTAGCAGCATCTCCGTCACGGGTGAAAATTGCCACGCCATTTCCATGCGGGTTACCGTGAATCAGGTTTATTGCGTCTTCATAATCGTCAGCCCTCACAGTTGAGAGTACCGGGCCAAATATTTCTTCCTTGTAGATATCCATTTCAGGTTTCACCTGATCAAACAGGGAGCCACCAATGAAAAAGCCTTTTTCAAAGCCGGGTACTGTAAGGTCCCTGCCGTCAACCAGCAGGGCTGCTCCCTGGTCCACTCCGCTTTGGAGCAGTGAGGTAATTCTTTCAAGGCTTTGCCTGGTGATAATCGGACCCATCGCGGCTTTGCTGTCATCCGGTGGGCCGACAGGCAGTTCTTCCACCAATGGAACCATGCGGTCCATCAGGTTATCCGCAACCTGCTTTCCGACCGGAACAGGTACCGCAACTGCCATACAGCGTTCACCTGCAGAACCATATCCAGCCCCCATCAGTGCGTCCACTACCTGGTCCATGTTTGCATCCGGCATAATCACCATGTGGTTTTTTGCACCGCCCAGTGCCTGAACACGTTTACCGCTGCTCGCTCCACGGGAGTAAATGTATTTTGCAACAGGAGTTGAGCCCACAAAACTTACAGCCGCAATGTCAGGATGGTCCAGTATGGCATCCACAACAACTTTGTCTCCCTGTATCACGTTGAAAACTCCGTCTGGCAAGCCGGCTTGCTTGAACAGGTCAGCAATGATAAGCGAGACACTGGGGTCCCTTTCAGAAGGTTTGAGAATAAAGGTGTTTCCGCAGGCAATTGCGTTAGGGAACATCCACATGGGTACCATTGCCGGGAAATTGAAAGGTGTAATGCCAGCTACAACCCCAAGTGCCTGAGGTATGGAATACATGTCAATTGATCTGGCAACCTGTTCACTGAAAGTACCCTTCATCAGGTGTGGAATTCCGCAGGCGAAATCAACGGCTTCCAGTCCTCGAGTTACCTCGCCCAGTGCATCATCATGTGTTTTTCCATGCTCACTACTGATAGTACTGGCAATTCTGTCGGCATTTTCCTCAAGCAGGCGTTTGAAGCGAAACATGACCTGTGCCCTCATTCCTACAGGAGTTCTTGACCACTCAGATACTGCCCCTTTTGCTACCTCAACAACTTCATCAAGGTCCTCAGAAGTTGAAAGCTGAACCTGTCCGGAAACTTCACCGGTAGAAGGATTAAAAACATCCTGAAGAGCACCACCATTCAGCTTTACGGTGGATCCTCCAACATAGTTTCCGATTATGTTACTCATATATTCTCCTGTATTTTTTCTCTGATAAATGGTATTGTAAATACGCACTAATTCTAGGAGAGAAATACGGGTGAATCAAGTTTTTTTGCTCTATAAAACAAATGATTACTCTCAGGCAACAGCTCCGATAATTCTAAAAAATTTAATTTGAATTAAAGCTCAAAGGGTGGCAGCTATTTGAATTAAAATTCAAAATAATTACATAAATCCATGACTGAAAAAAATATATCCACTGAAAATCTTCTCAGGACATCACTGCACTCATGGCATACTGCAAACGGAGGGAAAATGGTTGATTTTGGCGGCTGGGAAATGCCGGTGCAGTATGAGAACGGTATTTTAAAAGAACATCTGGGCACACGGCGCTATGGCGGTTTATTTGATGTCAGTCACATGGGACGCTTCCGTATTCAGGGCAAGGACACAATTGCTTTCCTTCAGCATGTGCTTAGCAACAATGCCGAATCGCTGGAACCATGGCAGGCACAGTACACCTTGATTCCTAACAATAATGGTGGCCTACTTGACGATGCTTACCTTTACCGTCCTGGAGATGAATATTTTCTGGTGGTGAACGCCTCTAACCGTGAGAAGGACTGGAATCATCTCCATGAACAGGCAAAAGCCTATGATGTTTCAATGGAAGACCAAACTTCACAAATTTCCATGATCGCATTCCAGGGTCCCTTGACAGGAAGGATCCTTGCCAGGCTGTTGGAGGGCGGTAGCATGCCGGAAACTTTCCGCAACAGTATCTCTGAAATCATGCTTGCCGGCACAAGAATTATTGCAGCAAGAACAGGCTACACTGGCGAACCGCTGGGATTTGAGCTCTTCATACCCTCTGAAAAGGCTGAGGAGGTTTGGGACTGCCTTTACCAGGCAGGATCTGATGAAGGTATTGTTTCAGCCGGTCTAGGTGCTAGGGATACACTTCGACTTGAAGCAGGCATGCCGCTTTATGGACATGAATTCGGAATTGACCAGGAAGGCAGGGAGATACCAGCGTTCGCTTTCCCTCTGACATCAGTGGCAGTCAGCTTTTCACGAAGAAAAGGTGATTTTGTCGGCCGTCAGGCACTCAGGGACCAGTTTGAAGAATTACGTAAACTGCGTAAGTGACAGTATCAGTATTCAGAAATTCTGACTATGCGTATACTGCAGCTCGCATTGACGGATAAAGGTATTGTGCGTCAGGGCGACGCTGTTTTCCTGAACGGTACAAAAGTAGTCCTGGTTACCAGCGGGACCATGGTTCCATATTGGAAATTCGAAGGTGAAGGCGCCACGATGAGTATCACTGACGAGCATGACCGCAGGGCGGTTGCGC